>NZ_JBFBBE010000045.1:0-76752 GCF_040682555.1 Streptomyces sp. NPDC051172 | reverse complement strand
CGCCCGTCACGTCGTACGTCCCCGGGCGGGTATAACCGCCCCCTCCGGGAAGCTTCCCGGAGGCGGCCGTCACGCCGCCCTTGCGTGCGGTCCAGGTGCCGGAGGTCAGACAGGCGCGGTCGTCGTCGTCCTCCCCCGGGCCGGTGCAGGTCGCCGGGGCCGACACGGCCATCGTCGGGGTGCCGCTGCCCGCGCACAGGCTGACCACCGCACGCTGCCCGTTCGCGCCCCGCAGGATCCCTGCGGGTGCGCACAGCGTCGAGGGTTCCGGCGGCGGACTGGGACTGCTCCATGCGGGCGAGACCAGCATGAGGGGCAGGGCGAGGGTCTGTGCCGCCGTTCCCATCAGGAGCTTCGGCTTCGTCTTCGTCGTACGTGTCGGCATCGGGTTCCTTCCCGCGGGGCCACGACCGGCCGGGCGCCGGTCACCTGCGCCGAGGATGCGCGAGCGCGCCGACCGCGAGGCGGCTCCCACGCCGGGCGGTCACCTGCGGGCAGCAACGGCCGGGTGCCCCGGCCGTCCGGGTGCGTGCTGCTTGGAGTGCGGGTGAAGTCGTACGCTCCCCTTCGTACCCATCCCGAAGGCAGGAGCAGCAACGATGCAGTATGTGAAGCTCGGTTCGACGGGCCTGGACGTGTCGCGGGTCTGTCTCGGCTGTATGACCTACGGCCTGCCCGACCGAGGCGTGCACGAGTGGACGCTCGACGAGGAGGCCTCGCGTCCGCTGATCCGGCAGGCGCTGGAGGCCGGGATCAACTTCTTCGACACGGCGAACGTCTACTCCGACGGCACCAGTGAGGAGATCGTCGGCAAGGCGCTGCGCGACTTCGCCCACCGCGACGACATCGTCCTCGCCACGAAGGTGCACGGCCGGATGCGGCCCGGCCCCAACGGCGGGGGACTGTCCCGCAAGGTGATCATGACGGAGATCGACCAGAGTCTGAGCCGGCTCGGCACCGACTACGTCGACCTGTACCAGATCCACCGCTTCGACCCGCACACCCCGGTCGAGGAGACCATGGAGGCCCTGCACGACCTGGTGAAGGCGGGCAAGGTGCGCTACATCGGGGCGAGTTCGATGTTCGCCTGGCAGTTCTCCAAGATGCAGTACACCGCCGAGCGGCACGGCTGGACCAAGTTCGTGTCCATGCAGAACCACTACAACCTCCTCTACCGCGAGGAGGAGCGCGAGATGCTGCCGCTCTGCGCCGACCAGGGTGTCGGCGTGCTGCCCTGGAGCCCGCTCGCCCGTGGCCGGCTCACCCGGGACTGGGGCACGGTGACGGAGCGCAGCGCAGGCGACGACTTCGGCAGCCGTCTCTACTCGGAGGGCGACCGCACCATCGTCGAGGCCGTCACCCGCATCGCGAAGGACCGCGCCGTCCCGCGTGCCCAGGTCGCCCTGGCCTGGCTGCTGCACCAGGACACGGTGGCGGCCCCGATCGTCGGCGCCGCCAAGCCGCACCACATCGAGGACGCCGTGGCCGCGGTCGAACTCGAGCTCAGCGACAAGGAGATCGAGGAGCTCGAGGCCCCCTACTCCCCGCACCCCGTCGTCGGTCACAGCTGATGCCCGCCAGGGCCGGCTAATGCGGCCCGTGCGGTGCGAACTCCGTGCCGCACGGGCCCGCGCCCTCGCTCTCCGCCAGGACCACGCGCTCGCCGTCCATCGAAAGGGTGCGGTAGTAGTGCCCGATGCGTTCCGCCGACCGCCCCACGTAGTGGCCGATGAACGACCGGCGGAAGCGGTCGGTGGTCCCGTTGGGCTGCGAGCCGTGCACCAGGCTGCCGTTGAAGAACAGGACGTCCCCCGGCGCCATGTCGACCGGCACGGTCGCAAGTCCCGGCGGCGGCGCAACGTACTCCCGCGCGAACGACACCTCGGCGTCCGCCTCCTCCGGACAGAACAGATCCATGCGGTGCGTACCGGGGACGACCTCCAGACCGCCGTTGTCCCGGCCGATCACGTCACAGGCCACCCACGCCGCCACACAGGTGCCCGGCTCCACCCGCAGATAGAAGTTGTCCTGGTGCAGCGCCTGCCCCCGCGCGCCCGGCGGCTTGAAGTAGAACATGCTCTGGGCGGCCAGGACCTCCTCGCCGAGCAGCGCCTCCAGCGCCCTGCGCAGCCGCGCGTCGAGCAGCACGCGCAGCGCCGTCCCGCTGATCTCGTGCGGATGCATCACCCTCGGGTAGGCCACCAGCGGATCCCCGGACTTCCGAGGCTCGAAGTGCCCGGGCACCGGCCCCGCGGTGTGCAGCGCCGCGAACTCCGCACAGAGCCGGTCGATCTCGTCGGGCCCGAACAGTCCGCGTACGACCGTGAACCCGTCCTCCTGGAACTGCCTCAGCCCGTCCTGGGTGAGGATGGAGGCGCCGACGGCGCCCATATCCATGGCTGTCATGTGTCCGCTCCTTCGATCGGGTGTCCTCGGCTCATCACGCTAGGTCGCCGTGCGCTTCAGGAGGATGCCCGTGAACGCTGACGGATTGCCCGAGACTGCTGCACCGGGCGATCCCGCCCCGCCGCCGGGCCTCGTCGTGGTCGGCCGCTACGACCGGCTGGAGGGCTACGGCGTCAACCGGCCGCGCGGCGCGGACAGCTGGCTGTTCACGTGGACCACGGGCGGGCACGGCCGGCTGCGCCAGGGCGAGGCCGAGGCACGGGCCGGTGCGGGCGACCTGGTGGTGCTCGCCCCGGGCGTCCGGCACGAGTACGCGGTCGAACCTGCCTCCCACAGCTGGCAGTTCTGGTGGGTGCACTGCCAGGCCCGCCCGTCCTGGGCGCCGTGGCTGCGGCCGTACGACACCGGCGACGGACTGTTCGTCGTCGCCCCGACCCCGGCCGCCCTGCACGACCGGATCGACGCCGCCTTCCGCCGGATGCTCGCCGACGCCCGCTGGACCGGCAGTGGGGCACCGCCCGCCGCCGCGCCGGACGACCGGGTCGCCGTGGCGCACGGCACCGCGGCGCGGGAGCTCGCCCTGTCCTCCCTGGAGGAGATCGTCCTGCTCACCGCCGCCACCGCGCGCACCCCGGCGTCGCCGCCCGGCGTCGACGGCCGAATCCGCCGCGCCGAGGCGCTGATCGCAGCCGACCCGGGCGCCCCGCACACCGTGCACTCACTCGCCGAAAGCGTCTCCCTGTCGCCCTCCCGGTTCGCCCACCTGTTCACCCGGCAACTGGGCCAGTCGCCGATGCGGGCGCTGCGCGAGGCCCGGCTGCGGCATGCCGCCCGGCTCCTGGAGAGCACCGACCTGTCGGTGGACCGGGTGGCCGCGGCCTCGGGGTTCGCCAGCCCGTTCCACTTCAACCGGGTCTTCCGCACACGCTACGGAGTGCCGCCCGGCGCCTACCGACGAGGCGGCTCAATGGTTGAGACGTGAGGCGCGTCGCCGCGTTCGACCCGTCGGATGTGCGGTGAAACGGCCGCTCAATGGTTGTGGAGCAGGCCAGTGCGCCGACCAACTGAATCCCATTTCCAATTGTGGCGCCGACAGGCTTGACCATTCGTCAATTCCTCTCGGCGGGCCCGGCGAGCACAAAACCGCTGGATCTCTTGTTAGGCCTGCCTGACCTGTGCAAAGGTGTGCCCTGTCGGCGCACGGACAATTCATTTTCCGGCTGTGTGCACGAGGCCGCTCCTGTTCGACCTACGCTCCAAAAGAGCTTCCCCAGGTGGGCGTTGGAGCTGCCGAATCCTGTACTCATACCCGTTGGTATGGACTTTATGACGCATGCCCCCGAGAGGAATGCAGCCGTGAAAGACGCGGGCCTGTCGAATTCCCCCACGCCCGACCGCCGGTTCTTCGTGACGGACGAACAGCTGAGCGCAGAACTGAAGAAGTGGACGGGGACGACGCCCGCGCTGCAGCCCGTGGGCGAACTTCTCGACCGGCACTGGGAAGCGGCGTTCGCCTACGCCCGGCTGTGCACCGACGGCGCCGCTTCGGCGGGAATGCTCACGACCGCCGCATTCACGCGGCTCTTCGGTGAAACCCTGCGGCAGAACGGGCCGACCTCCGCGTGGCGGCCCCAACTCCTCGTCACCGTCCGCCGGATCGCCGCGGAGTGGGACAACGACCACCGACGGGAACACCTCCACCCCGAGCTGTCCTCCGAGGGCGGGGACCGCGTCGCGGCCCGTCTGCTGCCGCCGTCCGACCGCCGCCTGCTGTCCGGAGCCTTCCAGCGGCTGCCCCAGTCGGCCCGCTGTCTGCTGTGGCATGTGGAGGTCGAGGCGGAAGCGCTGGGGATACCCGCCGGCCTGCTGGGCATCGAGGAGCAGGACGCCGCCGTCGAACTGGAGCGGGCCCGTGAACGGCTGCGCGAGGAGTGCCTCCAGGTCCACCGCGAACTCGCCCCCGAGCAGGAGTGCCGGCGCTATCTGCGGATGCTGGACGTGACCTACCGGCGCGGCGGAGTCGACATCGACCCCGACCTCAACGCCCACCTGGCCGGCTGCAGACACTGCCGCCACACCGCCGACCAGCTGGCGCAGTTCAACCAGGGACTCGGCCTCGCGCTGGCCGAGGCGGTGCTCGGCTGGGGCGCGCGTGCCTATGTGGAGTCCCGGGTGGCCTCGTTGACCGAGGAGTCCGGCGCCCTGCCCCCCGAGATCCCCCTCCCGCCGATCCCGGGCGAGCCCTTCGCCCCGTCTCATCCCGCGTCCGGCACCGCCCCCCGCCCCGGTGGCCGCTCCGCCGCCCGCCGCGCCGCCCACAAGGCCGCCCGGCACGCCGCCGCCCGCCGCCGCAATCTCGCCGCGGCCGTCCTGACGGTGAGCGGACTCGTCGTCCTCCCGCTGGTCCTGTGGTCCGTCCTCGGCTCCGGCGACGGCAGCACCACGGCCGGCGGCGACCACCCCTCCGAGACCCCCGGCAGCGGCGCGGGCACACCGTCCACGGGCCCCTCCTGGGTCGGCACCAGCACGGGCTCCCAGGGCACCATGCGCGGCAAACTGCACAACGCCGACTCCGGGCTGTGCGTCGCCGTCGTCGGCAAGAAGGCCGTCAAGGGAGCCGAGACCGAACTCGCCGACTGCTCCTCGGCATCCGTCCAGCAGTGGACGTACGAGACCGACGGCCGTCTGCGCAGTGCCGCGGACCCCGACCTGTGCCTGGACTCCCACCTCGGCTACTCGGTGCAGCTAGCCCCGTGCACGGGCGCCTCCGAGCCGGGCGCCAAGAACATCCGCTACGACTTCACCCTGCAGGGCACCCTGGTGCCGCGCTGGAACCAGGACCTGGCGCTGACTCCCGCGGCCACCGACGGCTCGGGCGCCCTGGTCGTCAAGACCCGCGACGACGGCACCGCCCAGCGCTGGGCGTTCGACACGACCAAGGCCGACCTGCAGATGCAGGTGGTCAACTGGGACGCCGACAACAGCCCCTCGCCGACACCGAAGGCCACCCCCAAGGCGGCGAGGACCCCGAGCCCCACACCCACGCCGTCGCCCGCTCCGACGACCGCGCGGCCGACGCCGACGAGCCCCTACCCCACGAACCCGTACTGCTACTACAACCCGTCCTACTGCGGATGGGGCGGCTACGGCTCTGGCTCCGGAGACGGCAACGGTTACGGATATGGCGGTGGCGGCCACCACTGACCGCAAGGCTCAGCCGGCCACCTGGAGCGACAGCCACAGCGCCGCCACCGCCGCGACGAGCGCGGCCGGGGTGGCGAGCAGGCCGAGCCGGGTGAACTCCCCGAGCTGCACCTCCTGGCCGTGCCGCTGCACGATGCGCCGCCACAGCAGCGTGGCCAGCGATCCCGCGTACGTCAGGTTCGGGCCGATGTTCACCCCGAGCAGCACCGCCAGCACCGCACCGGGCCCACCGGCGGCGGTCAGCGGCAGCAGGACCAGCACCGCGGGCAGATTGTTGATCAGGTTCGCCAGTACGGCGGCCAGCGCGGCGACGCCCAGCAGTGCGAGCAGCCCCGAGCCGCCGGGCAGCACCTGGCCGAGGGCGTCGGCGAGCCCGTTGTCGACCACCGCCCGCACCACGATGCCGAGCGCGAGGACGAACGCCAGGAACGCCGGGGACGAGGCCCGCACCACCGACAGCGGGGTCGCCCTGCGCCGTGCGAGCGCGCGGCCGGCCAGCACCAGCGCGCCCACCGCGGCCACCCAGGCAGGGTCGATGCCGGCCGCGGAGGCCACGACGAATCCGCCCAGTGTGCACCCTACGGTGACCAGCGCGAACAACGGCAGCGCGGGCGTCTCACCGGGTTCGGGGGAGTGCACGGACGCGGCCAGATCCTCGTCGAAGAACCGCCGGAACACCAGATACTCGGCCCCGATGGCGACCAGCCACGGCAGCGCCATCAGCGCCGCGAACCGGGTGAAACTCAGCCCGCTCGCCTCGAACGCCAGCAGGTTGGTGAGATTGGACACGGGCAGCAGCAGCGAGGCCGTGTTCGACAGGTGGGCGCACGCGTAGAGATGCGGCCTGGCCCGGACGCCGGCCCGGGCGGCGGTGGCGAGCACCACCGGCGTCAAGAGCACCACCGTGGCGTCCAGGCTGAGCACGGCGGTGATCGCCGACGCCAGGACGAAGACCGCCGCGAGCAGCCGCCCGGGAGAGCCCGCCGCCCGCCGGGCCATCCACGCCCCGCACGCCTGGAACAGCCCCTCCACGTCGCAGAAGTGGGCCAGCACCAGCACGGCGGCGAGGAAGCCGATGACGGGCCCGAGGCTGGCGGCCTCCTCCCGGGCGTGGTCCAGGGAGATCGCGCCGGTGGCGATCACGATCCCCGCGGCCGGGACCGCCAGCACGGCCTCCGGCAGACCCTTCGGGCGCAGCACCGCCCAGGCGAGGACCGCGACGAGCAGGGCGACGGAGAGTATTTCGGCGAGCGCGGTGTTCAGGGCAGGGTCCTTCAGGGCAGATCAGCGGCGGGACTCTCAATGAAAACAGGTCACGGTAAGAGATCCACCGCGGGCCCCGCCCGCTCAGGGACCGGTGCCCGGGCTGAGTACCGTCAGGAACACCGAGGAGGCATTGCCGGACACGGGAACCGGGCCGCCCTTCCATGTCACCGTGAGGTGGTCCCGCTCGTTGGGGGGTGTCACCAGCAGTGAGGCGGGGGTGGCCGCGTGGGCGCCGCTGACGTCCGGGTTGGAGAAGGTCAGTCCGGCCCAGGCGCTCCTGCCCGGCGCCAGCGTCACCGTCGTAGGGCTGCCCGAGGAGCGCTTCGGGTCCGGGCCCAGCTGCCGGCCGGACGCGTCCACGAACGCGCCCCCAGGGTAGCCGCGCACCGTGCAGGTACGGGAAGAGGCGTTGGTCAGAATGACCGGGAAGTTCTCCTGCCCGGCACCGGGGTCGTTCTGCCCGACGGTCGCCCGCAGCTCCGAGGTGTGGCAACGGCCTCCCGCGGTGCCGGCCGGCGTGGACTGCGCCGCCGACGCGGTCGGGGTGGCCGCACCGGGAGCGCTGTTCGCCGTGGAGGCGGACGCGCTCGCCGGGTCGGTACTGCGGTGGCCGCCGGTGGCAGGCGCGGCCGTACCGGGCAGCGTCGTCGGAGCGCTCGCCGTGCCGCCGTTGCCGCTGCTGCCGCAGGCCGTCAGCAGACCGAGCACCGCGACCGCACTCGCGAGCAGGGCCGCCCGGTGGACGGAGGGGGACTTCTTGGCCATGTGCCTCAACACTCCCGGTGATTCCTCGCACACGTCGTGGCGTGTGCGTACGGCGCTGATGTGCCCCGTCATACAGGTCCGATGCATGCCGGGACGAAAAAGTTCGCGCGCGGTCCGAGGGTTCTGCATCAGCTTCCGATGCGTACGGAGGCGAGGATGCGGTCGGTCGCCGACGCCCGGCCACTTTGCCGGATCTGTACGTACACCCGAGTCTGCGCGCTGCCGTCCGCCGGGGCGAGCGCGGCCTCAGTGACCGACCCGCCGCCCGTGCAGCCGTCCCAGGTGCGGACCCTGCCGTGCCAGACGGTGCCGGAGTAGGCGCGTGCACCGTCGTAGTGGCAGCCCGGGTGGGTGAGGGCGTTCACAGCGGCCGTGAGGTCGCCGTGCTCGCTCAGGCCCACCAGCACGCCGTTGACCTCGGCCGTCAGGTCGTGCCATGCGGTCAGGCGGTCCGCGACGGCGAACCCCGGCTCAGGGCCCGAAGGCAGGCCGAGCGCCCGCGGGTCCCACCCGGAGTCGCGCACCTGCCGGTCCCAGTCGCGGGGAACCTCGGCGACGACCCTGCCGGTCGTGTCCGAGACCCGCGCATCCGCGGTGGCCGGGGGCCGCCGGTCGACCAGTGCCAGCGTCACACCCACGGCCGCGACCACGGCCACGGTACCCGTCACAGTGACGGCCGTCCGGTGTCTTCGGGGCCGGTGACCGGAGGCGGCGAGCCGTTCCAGCTCCTGCGCGAAGGCCTCGGCGTCGGGCCAGCGGCGTCTGCGGTCCGGCGCCAGCGCCCGCATCAGGGCCCGCCGGACGGCAGGAGCCAGATCCGGACGCAGCCGGTCGGGCCGTACGACGCGGCCCGGCTCACCCGGAACCGCGCCGGTGACCAGGTGGTAGGCGACCGCACCCAGGCTGTACACATCGGCCCGGGCGTCGATGCCGACGCCGGGTTCGGCCTGCTCGGGCGGCCGGTATCCCGCCGAACCGGCGGCCTGGGTGAGCCCGGACGCCTCCGCCAGACTCTTGGCAAGCCCCAGGTCGGCCAGCAGCACCCGCGACACGCCGTCGGGGGCGGAGCACAGCAGCACGTTGCTCGGCTTGATGTCCCGGTGCACGATCCCCGCCGCGTGCAGCGCCGCCGCACCGCGGGCGGCCAGCGCCGTCAGCCGCAGCGCCTCCGATACCGGCAGCGGGCCGCCGGCCGGCAGATCGGCGAGAGTGCCGCCGTCGGCGTACTCCATCACGAAGTACGGCCTGCCGTCGGGGAGTTCACCGATGTCGTAGACCTGCACCACCCGGTCGGAACCCGCCCGGCGCAGCATGCGCGCCTCGGCCAGGAACCGCTCCCGCACATCGAGCCGGTGGGACCAGTTGTCGGCGAGGACCTTGACCGCCACCGGTGCGTCGAGCTCGTCGTCATGGGCCAGCCAGACCGTGCCGAACGCGCCCGTGCCCAGGCGCCGTTCGAGGCGGTAGCGCCCGATCCGCTCGACGGAATGCATACGACTATCATGCCTGGACGTGGATCGTTCCCGAGGAGAGCCCCAGGTCGCGCCCACCGAGGACCTCGCCCGCAGTGCCGCGGCGGGCGACCCGGCGGCGCTGGAGGGGCTGCTCAGGGTGATCAGGCCCGAGGTCGTCCGGCGCTGCGGCCGGTTCCTGCCCTGCCGCGAGGACGCGGAGGAGGCCGCGCAGGACGTCCTGCTCCAGGTCGCCCGGAAGATCTCCACCTTCCGGGGCCGCAGCCGCTTCAGCACCTGGCTCTACACCGTCGTCGCCAACTGCTGCCGCCAGAAGTACCGCGAACTCAAGCGGCGCTCGGCCGAACAACCGGCCCCCATCGACGCGGGCCGGCTCACCGACCCCCGCACGACCAGCGTCATCGCGGGCTCCCGCCTCGACCTGCTGGAGGCCCTGGAACGCCTGGAGCGCGAACACCCCCACCTCGTCGACCCCCTGGTCTACCGAGACATCTGCCAACTCGACTACGCCGAGGCCGCCGAGCGCACCGGCATCCCCCTGGGCACCTTCAAGTCCCGCCTCCACGAGGCCCGCAAACATGTCAGGCCCTGGCTTGCGGAGGCGCCCTGAGCAGGAACGCGCGAAGCGCGCACTGTAAGGGCGCGGGGCTGTATCCATATGCGGCTCCGCCGCGCGGGCGCGACCAGCCACGACGCAGCCGCAGAGACAAGACGACCCGAACCGCCCAACCCGCGGAGCGCTACTCGTCGAGCAGTCCGATCTCCGCCCAGATCGTCTTCCCGTCCGCCGTATGGCGGCTACCCCACCGCTGCGTCAGCTGAGCCACCAGCAGCAGCCCCCGCCCGCCCTCGTCCCACGTCTTCGCACGCCGCAGATGCGGCGCAGTGTGGCTGGTGTCCGACACCTCGCAGATCAGCGTGGCCTCGTCGTGGATCAGCCGCAGCCGGATGGGGTGCGCGCCGTACCGGATCGCGTTCGTGACCAGCTCGCTCACCACCAGCTCGGCGGTGAACGCCGCCTCCTGCAGCCCCCAGCCGTCCAACTGCTCGACGACCTGCTTGCGGATCGGCGCCACCAGTGCCGGGTCGGCGGGGATGTGCCAGGTCGCCACCTGCGAGGACGGCAGTCCACGGGTGCGGGCCAGCAGCAGGGCCACGTCGTCCAGGGCGCCACCCGACGGCAGCAGGGCGTGCAGCACCCGGTCGCAGGTCTCGTCCAGCGAGTCGGAGTACGCCTTGAGCGCGTCGCACAGCATCCGGTGGCTGGCGTCGACGTCCCGCTCGCGGGTCTCGATCAGCCCGTCCGTGTAGAACGACAGCACGCTGCCCTCACGCAGCTCCAGCTCGGCCGACTCGAACGGCAGCCCGCCGAGACCCAGCGGCGGCCCGGCCGGCAGGTCCACCTGCTGCGGAACGCCGCCCGGCGGGACCACGACCGGCGGCGGATGCCCGGCTCGGGCCATGGTGCAGCGCCGCGACACCGGGTCGTAGACCGCGTACAGGCAGGTGGCGCCGACCTCGCCGGGGCTGCCGTCGTTGCCGGCCTCCACCGACAGCCGGACGACCAGATCGTCCAGATGGGTGAGCAACTCGTCGGGGGCGAGGTCTATGTCGGCGAGGGTGCGCACGGCGGTGCGCAGCCGGCCCATGGTGGCCGAGGCCTGGATGCCGTGCCCGACGACGTCCCCGACGACCATGGCGACCCGCATCCCCGACAGCGGGATCACGTCGAACCAGTCACCGCCCACACCCGCCCGGGCCGCGGGAAGATAGCGCGAGGCGGCATCCACCGCGGCGGTGCGCGGCAGCGAGCGGGGCAGCAGGCTGCGCTGCAGGGCGAGGGCGGTCTCCCGTTCGCGGGAGAAGCGGCGGGCGTTGTCGATGCAGACGGCGGCCCGCGTGGTGATCTCCTCGGCCAGCAGGACGTCGTCCGCGGAGAAGGGGTCCGGCCGCCGGAACCGGGTGAGGACCGCGACACCGAGGGTCTGGCCGCGGGCCCGGATCGGCACGGACATCGTGGAGTGGATGCCGTACTCCTTGACCCGCTCGGCACGTGTCTTGTGCCAGCTGAGCCACTGGTCGAGGGCGCCCGAGGAGACGGACGCCACGATCGTGCGGCCCGCGATCAGCGAGTCGGCCTGGGGTGAACCCGCGGGGTAGTGCTCCAGCTGCCCGGGCTGGAGGACGGCCTCGGGCGTGCCGGGATTGACGGAGAGGTGTGCGGCGCGGCGCAGCCCGATCGGGGCGGTCAGCCTGAGCGGGGGCTCGCCGCCGTGTTCCTGGAGGTCCAGCAGGTCGACGCTGACGAGGTCGGCCAGGGCGGGCACGAGAACGTCCACGAGCTCCTGCGTCGTACGGGTGACGTCGAGCGTGGATCCGATGCGCACACTCGCCTCGTTGACCAGCTGCAGCCGCTCCCGGGCGAGGTAGTTGTCGGTGAAGTCGTGCGCGGCCAGGCACACGCCCCGCACCCGCCCCTCGGTGTCCGTGACCGGCGCCATCCGGGCCAGCCAGGCGTGCGCGCGATCCTCGCCGCCGGTGTGCATGTACGTCTGGACGTCCAGCGGGCGCCCGGTGGTGAGCACCTGCAGCATGTGCGCCTCGAGCTCCTCGCTCTGCGGCTTGCCGCCGATCTCGGCCAGTCGAAGCCCCCGCACACGCTCCTCGGGCAGGCCGATCACGTCGACCATGGCGTCGTTGACCCTCTTCAGCCGCAGCCGCTCGTCGTACACGGCGACCGCGCAGGGCGACTGGGTGAGCGCCGCCCGGGCCAGCGGGTCGTCGGGGGAGTGCGGGGCGTCGCCGTCCAGTGGGCTGAAGAGGAGCCACCGGCCGGGCGTGTCGTTGCGCGACGGACGGTGGTGGACGAGCAGCCAGACGGACACCTCGTGGCCGTCGCGGTGGCGCAGTGCGACGGTCCCGTCCCAGCGGGCCCCGGCGGGCGCGAGGACGTCCCCGTCGATCAGCAGGTTCCGGCCGGGACGGCCGACCACCTCGGTGACCGGCCAGCCCAGCAGCCGCTCCGCACCCGCGTTCCACTCGACAAGCGTGCCGGATTCATCGATGACAGCCCGCGCCGTCGCGGCCTCGTCGAACGGATACTCCGGGCTCATCGTCGCCACTCCATCGCGAACACTCACAGTGAACCGCCGGGTCACTTGAGTTCCAGCCTAGTCCGTCGGCGAGCCGCGCGGACGGGAACCCCCATGGGCGCGCGGCGGCCCGGTCAAGGGGCAATTCCGGCCGTTGTGACGCGTGAGGCAGAAGGGCGCCCCCGCACCCTTGACGGCTCTGTGTGGCGTCGCGTCAGAATCCGTTTGTTCACGATCAGTTGTGAGTACTTCTGGGCCCTGATGAGGGGGAGCCGCCATGACAGTGACTCGGAGATCGGTTCTGCTCGCTTCCGCCGCTGCGCCGGCCGCCGGAGCGCTTCTTGCCACCCCGGTGGCCCGGGCCGCCGAGGCCGCCGCGGGCGGATCCGGCCGCCGCACCGTCGCCCTGCGCGACGGCTGGCGTTTCGCCCTGGTCAACCCGGACGGAATCACCGATCCGACCGGCGCCTACGCACAGGCCGCCGACCCCGGCTACGACGACTCGGGCTGGCGCCAGGCGGCGGTGCCGCACGACTGGAGCATCGAGCAGACCCCCACCACCGAGCACGGCACCACCAGCGGCACCGGCTTCTTCCCCGGCGGCCTCGGTTGGTACCGCCTCGCGTTCACCCTGCCGCCCGCCTTCACCGGCAAACGGATCGCGGTGGAGTTCGACGGCGTCTACATGGACTCCTACGTCTACTGCAACGGCACCGAGGCCGGCCGGCACCCCTACGGCTACACCGGCTTCGCCTTCGACCTGACCGATCTGCTGCACACCGACGGCACCACCGAGAACGTGATCGCCGTCAAGGTGCAGAACCAGCTCCCCAGCAGCCGCTGGTACTCGGGCAGCGGCATCTACCGCGAGGCCCGCCTGGTCGTCACCGAGCCGGTGCACGTCGAGCGCTGGGGCACCTACGTCACCACGCCGGACATCACCGGCGATCGGGCCGTCGTACGCGTACGGACCTCGGTGGTGAACGAGTCCGGTGCCGCGAGCCAGGTCGAGATCCGCTCGGCGGTCAAGGGCCCCGACGGCCGTACGGTGGCCCGTGCCGCCACCACGGTCGCCGTCACCGACAAGACCGCCGAAACCCACGAACTCACCGTCCCCGAGCCCAGGTTGTGGGACTTCGCGACCCCGGAACACCGCTACACCCTGGAGACCGAACTGCGCGTCGCCGGCAGGACCGTCGACACCTACCGCACCCCCTTCGGTATCCGCACCTACCGCTTCGACCCCGACGAGGGCTTCTCCCTCAACGGCACCCACACCAAGATCAAGGGCGTCGACCTGCACCACGACCAGGGTGCTCTCGGCGCCGCGATCAGCATCGACGCCGTGCGCCGGCAGATGACCATCATGAAGTCGATGGGCGTCAACGCCTTCCGCACCTCGCACAACCCGCCCTCGCCGCAGATGATCCAGGTCTGCGAGGAGCTCGGCATCGTGATGATGGTGGAGGCCTTCGACTGCTGGCGGACCGGCAAGACGAAGTACGACTACGGCCGCTTCTTCGACGAGTGGTGCGAGAAGGACGCCACCGAGATGGTCCTCGCCGCCCGCAACTCGCCTGCCGTGGTGCTGTGGTCCATCGGTAACGAGATACCCGACTCGACCTCCACCGCCGGACTGGCCATGGCGGACCGGATCATCGGTGCCGTCAAGGCTGCGGACGACACCCGGCCGGTCGTCATCGGGTCGAACAAGTACCACGGTGTGCCCGCCACCGGCTCCGCCGCCGACCTCATGCTCGCCAAGCTGGACGGCCTCGGACTCAACTACAACACCGCCAAGTCGGTCGACGCCCTGCACACCAAGTACCCCAAGCTGTTCCTCTTCGAGTCGGAGTCCTCGTCCGAGACCTCGACCCGCGGCTCCTACCAGGAGCCCGAGCACCTCAACACCGGTGAGAACCACACACCCGGCAGGCGCGAGGTCTCCTCCTACGACAACAACCTCGCCTCCTGGACCATGAGCGGCGAGTACGGCCACAAGAAGGACCGGGACCGCAAGTGGTTCGCCGGGCAGTTCCTGTGGTCCGGCATCGACTACATCGGAGAGCCGACGCCGTACGACGTCTTCCCGGTGAAGGCGTCCTTCTTCGGCGCGGTCGACACGGCCGGCTTCCCCAAGGACATGTACTACCTGTTCCAGAGCCAGTGGACCAGCGAGCCCATGGTTCATCTGCTGCCCATGAGCTGGAACCACGAGCAGGGCGACACGGTCGAGGTGTGGGCGTACTCCAACGTCGACACCGTCGAGCTGTACCTCGACGGAAAGTCCCTCGGCACGCGCACCTTCGACACCAAGAGGACCACGGACGGCCGTACGTATCTGGAGACCACGGAGGCCACCGGCGACGACAAGACCTTCACCACCGGCCCCTGGCCCGGCAGTTACACCAGCCCGAACGGCAGCGCCGGCAAGCTGCACCTGACCTGGAAGGTACCGTTCCAGCCGGGCGAGTTGAAGGCGGTGGCCCGCAGGGACGGCAAGGTGGTCGCCACCGACGTGCTGCGCACGGCGGGCGAACCGCATGCCGTACGGCTCACGGTGGACCGCAAGTCCCTCGCCGCGGACGGGCGTTCGCTGGCGTTCGTGACCGCGGACGTCGTCGACGCCCGCGGGGTGGTGGTGCCCGACGCCGAGCACCTGATCACCTTCGACGTGACGGGCGGATCCCTCGCCGGGCTCGACAACGGCCGGGAGGAGAGCGCCGAACGCTACCAGGCCACCACCCGCAGCGCCTTCCACGGCAAGGCCCTTGCCATCGTGCGCGCCGGCACCGAGGCCGGCACCCTGAAGGTGAGCGCACGCGCGGAGGGGCTGCGGGCAGGAACGGCCACCGCGCGCACCACGCCCGCCAGGTCGGCCGCGACCACCCCGACGGCCGCCTTCGGGCCGGAGCACCCGGCGCCCCCGAACCACCCGTATGCGGACGCCAGTTACTCCGGCCGCCCGGACACCCTGCCCGCCGCGATGCTCGACGGCGACGCGGCCACCGGCTGGTCCAACGCCTTCGCCAAGTCCGCCACGGCCCTGCTGCCCGCCTTCGACGGCGCGCGGGAAGAGGACTGGGTCTCGGTGGACTACGGGCGGGCCCGGACCTTCGACCGGGTGGAGGTCTCCTTCACCGTTGACGCGACGCACACCCTGCCCGCGTCGATCGAGGCGGCCGTGTGGGACGGGCGCCGGTACGTGCCGGTCACCGGCGCGGCGGTCGACTGGGCCACCACGTCGGACGCGCCCACCGTCCTCACCTTCGACGCGCAGCGCGGCGCCCGCCTGCGGCTCACACTGACCAGCGCTCACCCGGGTGAAGTCCTCGGGGCCGTGCGGATCAGCAAGTTGGAGGCACCGGGCGGCTGAGCGGCCGGAGCGGTCCGGGCGGGAAACCAGTCCTGTCCGGACCGTTGACGGAGTGTCATGGCGCGAACAAACATGAGCTGCGTCCGCATCTGGGAGCGCTCCCACCCCGTTGGGTCCGGCGAGCGTCACCCGTACCTCAGCCCGAGGAGCCCAGACGTGAAACGACGCAGAACCATTCTGCTGACCCTGACGGCCCTGTTGGGGACGGCGTTGACCGGGGTGCCGGCCCATCCGGCCGCCGCCGACCAGGTCGAGCAGCTCAAGAACGGCACCTTCGACACCACCATCGACCCCTGGTGGACCACCACCAACGTCACCGCAGGCGTGTCCGGCGGTCAGCTCTGCGCGGATGTGCCGGGCGGCACCACCAACCGCTGGGATGCCGCCGTCGGCCAGAACGACGTCACCCTGAAGAAGGGGGAGTCGTACAAGTTCAGCTTCAAAGCGACCGGTTCGCCCGAAGGCCATGTGGTGCGGGCGGTCGTGGGGCTCCAAGTGGCGCCGTACGACACCTATTTCGAGGTGAGCCCGCAGCTGAGCGTCTCCGGCAACACCTACTCGTACACCTTCACCTCACCCGTCGACACCACCCAGGGCCAGGTCGCCTTCCAGGCCGGCGGCAGTGCTGACGCCTGGCGATTCTGCATGGACGACATATCGCTGCTGGGCGGTGTCCCGCCCGAGGTGTACCAGCCGGACACCGGACCGCGGGTCCGCGTCAACCAGGTCGCCTATCTGCCCTCCGGGCCCAAGAACGCCACCCTCGTCACCGACGCCACCACGAAACTGCCCTGGCAGCTGAAGGACGCCGACGGCGCGACGGTCGACCACGGCTGGACCGTGCCGCGAGGGGTCGACGTCTCCTCCGGGCAGAACGTCCACTCGATCGACTTCGGCGACTACCGCAGGCCGGGCAAGGGCTTCACGCTGGTCGCCGACGGGGAGACCAGCCGCCCCTTCGGCATCGGCACCGGAGCCTACGAGCAACTGCGCCTCGACTCGCTGAAGTACTACTACACGCAGCGCAGCGGCATCGCGATCCGCGACGACCTGCGTCCCGGGTACGGCCGGGCCGCCGGGCACCTCGACGTGGCGCCGAACCAGGGCGATGCGCACGTGCCCTGCCAGCCGGGCGTGTGCGACTACACGCTCGACGTCACCGGCGGCTGGTACGACGCCGGCGACCACGGCAAGTACGTCGTCAACGGCGGCATCGCCACCTGGGAACTGCTGAGCACCTACGAACGCGAGAAGCTGGCCCGCACGGGGGAGCCGGAGAGGCTGCGGGACGGCACCCTCGCCATCCCGGAGAGCGCGAACAAGGTGCCCGACATCCTCGACGAGGCCCGTTGGGAGCTGGAGTTCCTGCTGAAGATGCAGGTGCCCGACGGACAGCCGCTGGCCGGTATGGCCCATCACAAGATCCATGACGCACAGTGGACCGGCCTGCCGCTGCTGCCCAGTGACGACCCGCAGAAGCGGGAACTGCACCCGCCGTCCACCCAGGCGACCCTCAACCTGGCGGCGACGGCCGCCCAGGCGGCCCGCCTCTACCGCCCCTACGACCGCGCCTTCGCGGCGAAGGCCCTCACGGCGGCCCGCAAGGCCTGGAACGCGGCGCTCGCTCACCCGACCATGTACGCCTCCGCCAGTGACGGCACCGGAGGCGGCGCCTACGACGACACCAACGCGACGGACGAGTTCTACTGGGCGGCGGCGGAGCTCTATCTCACCACCGGCGAGAAGGAGTTCGCCGACTACGTGCGGAATTCGCCGATGAACACCGCCGACATCTTCGGCCCGCTCGGCTTCGACTGGGGAAGGACGGCCGCAGCGGGCCGCCTCGACCTGGCGACCGTGCCCAGCAAACTGCCCGGCCGGGACAAGATCCGCCGGTCCGTCGTCAAGGGCGCCGAGCGCTACCTGGCCACCCTGAAGTCACAGCCGTACGGCATGCCGTACGCACCCGACAACAACGTCTACGACTGGGGCTCCAGCCACCAGATCCTCAACAACGGGGTGGTCCTGGCGACGGCGTACGACATCACCGGAGCCTCGAAGTACCGGGACGGCGCGGTTCAGACCATGGACTACATCCTGGGCCGCAACGCGCTGAACATCTCGTACGTCACCGGCTACGGCGAGGTCAACTCCCACAACCAGCACAGCCGCTGGTACGCCCACGAGCTCGATCCGAAGCTCCCGAACCCGCCGCACGGAACCCTTGCGGGCGGGCCGAACTCGTCCATCCAGGATCCCTACGCACAGAGCAAACTCCAGGGCTGTGTCGGCCAGTTCTGCTACATCGACGACATCCAGTCCTGGTCGACCAACGAGACGGCCATCAACTGGAACGCGGCCCTGGCCCGGATGGCGTCGTTCGTGGCGGACCAGGGCTGAGACCCGTCAGGGCTGCGGCTCGCGCTCCACGAGTTCGGGTCGCGGCTCGTGTTCCACGAGTTCGCCCTGCCGCCGGTGGGCGGTGAGGGTGTGCAGCTCTGCCTGATCGAGCAGCTGGTGCACCTCGACGTACTCGCCGTGCGGCAGCCGCTTGATCACGCCGGTCTCCCGGCCGTGCAACACCAGCTCCGCGTCGCGGAGTTGGAGGCCCAGACAGATGCGGCGGGTGGCGACGAAGACGACCACCGGCAGGACGAACACCGCCACGCGGACCGTCCAGGTGACCGTGTTGATCGACAGGTGCAGACGAGTGGCCACGATGTCGTTGCCGCCTCCCGCCAGCAGGATCAGATAGAGGCTGATCCAGGCGGCGCCGATCGCCGTGCGGACCGGGCGGTTGCGCGGGCGGTCCAAGAGGTGGTGCTCGCGTTTGTCGCCGGTCACCCGTGCCTCCAGGAACGGGTAGATCCCGATGAAGACGAGGAGCAGCGGGAAGACCACGACCGGTATCAGTACGCCTAGGACGAGCGTATGACCCCACAGGTTGATCTCCCAGCCCGGCATCACCCGGACCAGTCCCTCCGCGAAACCCAGGTACCAGTCGGGCTGGGCGCCCGTGGAGACCTGGTCGGGGCGGAAGGGGCCGTAGACCCAGACCGGGTTGATCGTCGCGACGGCCGCGACCAGCGTCAGCGCGCCGAAGACCAGGAAGAAGAAACCGCCCGCCTTCGCCAGGTACACCGGCATGAACGGTGTGCCGACGACGTTGCGTTCGGTCCGTCCCGGGCCCGCGAACTGCGTGTGCTTGTGGTACACGACCAGGATGAGGTGCGCCACGACGAGCGCCGCCATGATGCCGGGGATCAGCAGGATGTGCAGCGAGTAGAAGCGGGCCACGACCTCATGGCCGGGGAACTCGCCGCCGAACAGGAACATCGACAGATACGTTCCGACGACCGGCACCGACAGCAGAGCGCCGTTGACGAAGCGCAGGCCGGTGCCAGACAGCAGGTCGTCCGGCAGCGAGTATCCGAACAGGCCCTCGAACAGGCCGAGGAACAGCAGCAGCCAGCCGAACAGCCAGTTGACCTCGCGGGGCTTGCGGAACGAACCCGTGAAGAAGTGCCGCATCATGTGCGTCAGCATCCCGGCGACGAAGACCAGCGCCGCCCAGTGGTGCAGCTGCCGGATCAGCAGCCCGCCGCGCACGTCGAAGCTGATGTGCAGCGTGGAGGCGTACGCCTCCGACATCCGCACGCCGTTGAGCGGGACATAACTGCCGTGGTACGTCACCTCGTTCATCGACGGATGGAAGAACAGGGTGAGGTACACGCCGGTCAGGACGAGCACGACGAAGCTGTACAGGCAGATCTCGCCGAGCAGGAACGACCAGTGGTCCGGGAACACCTTGCGCAGGTACTTCCTGCCCAGCGAGTGGATGCCGAGGCGTCCGTCGAGCCAGTCGGCGACGCGCTCGCCCCGGCCCGCTGTCTCGGTGGCGGTCACTCGTCCTCCTCGTCGTCCTTGTGCACGTGCGTGAGCTTGTCGGGGTTGGTGACGATGTAGACGCCGTTCACGCGGTCGCCCTCGGGCGTGAGGTCCATGACCATCACGGCGTACGGCGAGTCGCCCTGGAACAGCACCGCGGCGTCGTCGCCGTTGACCCGGCGGTAGCGCAGGTCCAGGTGCTGGGGGCCGCGCCGCGTCGCGTACGAGGTGATCAGGCGGACCGCCTTGTCCCGGCCGTGCACCGGGCGCAGCCCCGCCGGCCTGCGGTTGCCGCCGCCGTCCGTCCACACCGTGACGTCCGGCGCCAGGATCTCCATCAGCTCGGCGATGTCCCCGCCGAGCGCGGCCCGCACGAACCGCTCGGTCGCCTCCTGCCGGACGCGCGGGTGCGCCCGGTAGCGCGGCCGGCGGGCGAGCACATGGTCCCGCGCGCGATGCGCGAGCTGCCGTACGGCCGCCGGGGTGCGGTCGATGACGTCCGCGATCTCGGTGTGGGCGTAGCCGAACACCTCGCCCAGAACGAACACCGCGCGTTCCAGTGGGGACAGCGCCTCCAGGACCACCAGCATCGCCAGGGACACGGACTCGCCGCGCAGGGCCGGGTCGTCGGCGCCCGCGTCGTCGGCGACCAGCGGCTCGGGCAGCCACGGGCCGACATACGTCTCGCGGCGGCGGGCGATCACGGCCTGTCGCTGCAACGCCTGGTTGACGGCGATCCGGACCAGATAGGCGCGCGGGTTGGTGATCCCGCCTACGCCCCGGCCCGACCACGCCAGCCAGGTCTCCTGCAGCACGTCCTCGGTGTCGGCGACGCTGCCCAGCATGTTGTAGACGAGGCTGAACAACAGCTCCCGATGGTTCATGAAGACATCGGTCGCCTCGTCGCTGACCGGACTTCCCGTGCTGTGCGCCATGTGTGGGCCTCCCCGGTGCCGCGCTCACTACTTCGAGGGCCGGGAGGGGGCCGAATGTGACATGGAGCGGGCGTGATGTGACCTACCTCTCACCAAATTCGCGTCGTGTCACACCCGCCCGCCGTCCCGCCCTCTTGAACGCGAGTCCGACACGAGACCGACTCGAGTCCGACCGCAAGGAGACCGACATCGTGTTCAAGAAATGGCACGGCAACCCGTGGGCGATCCTGATCACCCTCTCCCTCGGGTTCTTCATGACGCTGCTCGACCTGACGATCGTGAACATCGCGATCCCGCAGCTGGGCGAGGATCTGAACGCCTCCCTGGACGAGATCCTGTGGGTCGTCAACGCCTACACCCTGGCGCTGGCCGTCCTGTTGATCACCGGCGGCCGCCTCGGCGACCTGCGCGGCAAACGCAACCTGTTCGCCGCCGGAGTCGCCCTGTTCACCCTGGCGAGCCTCGCCTGCGGCCTCGCCCGGGACCCCGCCCAGCTCATCGCGTTCCGGGCGGTGCAGGGGCTGGGCGCGGCGCTGCTGATGCCGCAGACCCTGTCGATCATCGCCGAGGTGTTCCCGGCCGACCGGCGCGGAGCGGCGATGGGCATCTGGGGAGCGGTGGCCGGTGTGTCCGGCGCGCTCGGGCCGATCCTCGGCGGGACGCTGATCACCCGTCTGAGCTGGCGGTGGATCTTCTTCGTCAACCTGCCGTTCGGCGTGATCGTGCTGGTGATGACCGCGGCGATCATCCCGGGCGCCCGGCGCACGGTGAAGCACAGCTTCGACACGTTCGGCGTGCTGCTCGCCTCGACCGCCCTGTTCTGCCTGGCCTTCGGGCTCACCGAGGGACAGCGCTACGACTGGAACCGCTGGATCTGGAGCCTGTTCACCCTGGCCGCCGCCCTCTTCGCCGGATTCCTGCTGCACGAGCGCGGCCGGCAGAGCAAGGACCCGCTGGTCCCGTTCGCGCTCTTCCGTGACCGCAACTTCACCCTCGTCAACCTGGTCGGCGTCACGGTGGCGTTCGGCGTCGTCGGAATGTTCCTGCCGCTGACCATCTACCTGCAGTCCGTGCTCGGCTTCAGCGCCCTCAAGTCCGGCCTGGTGCTGCTGCCCGTCGCCCTGGGCTCGTTCGTGACGGCGGGGCCCGCCGGAGCGCTCGCGGACCGGATCGGCGGCAAGTACATCCTGATGAGCGGGCTCCTCGCCTGGGCAGGCGGACTGGCCTGGGTCGTGACCGTCGCGGACGTCGGCACGGGCTGGCCGAGCATCGCCCTGCCGCTGCTCCTCGTCGGCCTCGGCGTCGGCTGCACCTTCGCGCCCTTCGCCACCGAGGTCATGCGGGGCGTACCGGCCCGGCTGGCGGGGGCGGCCTCCGGCGTCACCAATGCGCTCAGGCAGGTCGGCTCGGTGCTCGCGGGCGCCGTGGTCGGCGCGGTGCTGCAGAACCAGCTCGCCTCCGCGCTCACGGACCGGGCGCGGGAGAGCGCCGGACGGCTGCCCGCCGCATACCGGGACTCCTTCGTCGCCGCGTTTTCGAAGGCTGCGTCCGACGTCGGTGCCCGGCAGCGCGGCGCGCCGCACGGGGTGCCGCAGGACGTCGCCGAGCGGATGCGCGCCCTCGGCGGCCAGGTCTTCGGCCACGGCTTCGTCGATGCGATGGGCCCCGCCGTCTACGTGTCGGCCGCCGTGCTGCTGGCCGGAGCGCTCGTCTGTCTCGCCGTACGACGTCACCGCGGCCCGTCGGCCAACCCCCACGCCCTGCCGATCAACGAGACCGAACTGGAGGAAGCCGCACGATGAGTATCGACTTCACCGCCATGTACGCCTCCCACGACGCCTTCCGACGCGACCTGGAACGCCTCGCGCAGGCCGTCGCCGATGGCCGCGCCCACACCCCCGGCGTGCGCGCCGGCTGGGAGAACTTCACGCACCAGCTGCACATCCACCACACCGCCGAGGACAGCGACCTGTGGCCGCGCGTGCGGGAGCGTGTAGCGGGGCGCCCGCGGGAACTCGCCCTGCTGGACGACATGGAGGCGGAACACTCCCGCATCGACCCGCTGCTGGATGCCGTCGACACCGCTCTGGACGACCAGGCGCCCGAACTGCTTGATCTCGTACGGGCGTTGACGGCAACTCTCGACGACCACCTCAAGCACGAGGAGGACAGCGCCCTGCCGCTGATGCAGGATGTCCTGACGGCGGCGGACTGGGCCGCTTTCACCGGCCGCATCCGCGAGACCCAGGGCCTGCGCGGCGCCTCGGTGTTCGTACCGTGGATCGTCGACGGTGCCCCGCCCACGGACCGCGACCGCTTCCTCGGCGCCATGCCGCCGCCGGTACGCGTGCTCAACCGCCTGTTCTGGCAGGGGAGGTACCGCCGCAAGGGGCTGTGGGCCGGAGCCTGAGCCGCACATCGGTACAGCCGGCGGAGCGCTCACGCCTCGTGGAAGACGAGGCCCAGCGCACGCCGCCGGCCGGAGCGGACGGTGCTCACTGCGTGCCGCATCGCTCCGGCCGACCAGCCGCGCTTGCTGTGCACCGGCCGGTCGCGGGTGGTGAAGACCGGCCCATGGCCCTGCCGGAGCACGGTAGCGGTGCCCCGGGACTGGACACG
This sequence comes from Streptomyces sp. NPDC051172, assembly GCF_040682555.1. Lineage (NCBI taxonomy): Bacteria > Bacillati > Actinomycetota > Actinomycetes > Kitasatosporales > Streptomycetaceae > Streptomyces > Streptomyces sp. NPDC051172. The sequence continues at coordinate 53,729 of NZ_JBFBBE010000045.1, read as the reverse complement.
CGGCCGCTGCTCGACCATCAGGAACTCGCCGCCGGTGTAGTCGCTCCCGTACTCGTCGAGGCCGACGACCAACTGGAGCGGGAAGAGCATGTCGCCGAACACGTCACGGTGCAGGGCGTTCCAGTCACCCTCGACGTAGTGCAGGAGGATCTGCGCCGAGCGGTCCTGTCCGGCCGCGTGACAGGCCTCCAGCCATTCATCGAGGGCAGGTCGTGGGTGAAGTACCGGTACTCGCCGGAACCGAAGCGGTGCCGTGCCATGTCGACCGTGGTCCTGAACAGCTCCGGCTTCTCGTACAGCGCGGCCAGGTCGCGGCACTCGGCGGGCTTCAGCAGCGACCCCGTCGACGCGCTGCCGTGCACGTCCAACTCTGCGGCGACGGCCGCCCATTCGGTGCCGGCGACCCGCCGGTGGGCCTGAGCCTCGGTGAGAGTCACGCCATTTCCTCCCGTCACCCCAGCATCGGCTGCAGGGCACCCTCGTGGGTGAGCAGCCGCACCTTGCTCTCGACGCCGCCCGCGTACCCGCGCATCGAACCGTCGGCACCGATCACGCGGTGGCAGGGGCGGACGATCAGCAGCGGGTTGGCGCCGATCGCGGCACCCACGGCGCGGATCTCACTCCGTGGCACGTCGAGCCGGGCGGCGAGCTCCCCGTACGTGGTCGTGGTGCCGTACGGGATCTCGTCGAGCGCCCGCCACACCTCCTGCTGGAAGTCCGTCCCCTCGGGGGCGAGGCCCAGCTCGAAGCGGGGCAGCCGGCCCGCGAAGTAGGCGGAGAGCTGCCGGGCGGCCTCCTCGAACGCCTCGTCGTCGCGCCGCCGGTCGGCACCGACGGCGGGCGCGCCTCGCTGCCCCGGCAGGGACAGCGAGGTGAGGGCCGTGCCCTCGCCCACCAGCAGCAGCTCACCCACCGGACTGTCGATCTTCGTGTACGTCGTCATGGCTCCAGTCTGCTGCGCCGTACCGTCCGCAACCGGCGGGAAACGGACATGGTCCTCGGCCGGATCCACTGCCTGGAGGTACCGTTCAAAAGGTGCTGCGACCAGCGGCTATTTACGAGTGAGTACCCCGGCGGTACCGTGAAGGCATGCCAGCCCTGAATGTCGAGTTCAGCGACCGCGAACTAGAGGACCTGCGGCAGATCGCCAAGGAGCGCGGTACGTCGATGAAGGCCCTTGTGCGCGAGGCGGCCGCCGCGGACATAGCCCGGCACCGCGCGCTGCAGGAGGGCGCGGAGGCGTTCCGCCGCTTCTTCGCCTCCCATGCCGACGAGTTCGCCGCCGCCTTCCCCGACGACGAACCCGCCCACGCCGGTGAGGGGCGGGTCGCCTGACCGATGGCACCCGTCATCCATATCGATGTGCCCTGGCTGCTCCAGCGCCACGAAGAGGTCCTGCCGGACCAGCCCACCATCAACGACTTCTCGGCGCTGGTCGCCGCCGTCGCCCGCCACCGCGTGGACCCGCCCCGGCTCGGCGTGGACTCCGACCCCGCCTGGCGGGCCGCCGCACTGCTGCACACCCTCGCCCTGCTCAAGCCGCTGCCCTCGGCCAACGCCCGCTTCGCCTGCGCGACAGCCGTGGCGTACATGTTCGTCAGCGACGTCGGCATCGACCCGCCCTATGGCGCCCTCGTCGACCTCGCCCGCGATCTGATCTCGGGGAAGGCCGACGTCTACGGCGCGGCCGACCGGCTGCGCTCCTGGCAGATCTGAGGGCCGCCGAGCGCAGTGTCGGGACGACCCGCCCCCGGGGCCGCCGACCGAGGGCGGGAGGAACAAGGCCGGCGGCCCGTGCGGCGCAGGAGAGCCGCCGTCCTGCGCAGGGCCTCCGAGAAGGGCCGCTACCCAGTGCACTACGGGGTGGTGCACGCCGGGAGCGTGCGCGGTGCTCCGGCGCGTGCGCCTGTTTCACACGGGGCACACGGAATGACGAAAGCTCAGATGGGCGAGGCGAGTTGTCGCCGTTTCTGACCAACCTTCAAAGAGGCAGATGTTGCCCAAGTGCCTTGTTGGTCATGAGTGTGTTGTGCAAGGGTGAACTACCCGTGCGGGGGGTGTAATGGCCGGGTGTCGATCGGTCAATCGGAAAACCGGGCCGGACGGACCTACCTGAATTCACGCCCTCCTGTGAGTCCCATGCATGTGGGAAGGAATCCGCTCAGTGCCCACCCCCCACCCACCTCGTCCCCCTTACCCGCCGCCCGGCGGCGTTCCCGGAGAATCCGACGAGAACCTCGCCACCCGGCTCAGGGGCCGTCCCGACGGCGAGGTCGCCCAATCCGTCGCGCTGTTGATGGCGCGGCACTGGCAGCCCGCCCGCGACTATGCGGCGATCTGTCTGGCCTCCCCGGCCGACCTCGCCTCGATGGTGACGGCGTCCGCCTTCCACCAGGTCCTGGACCGGCTGGCGCTGGGCGAGCCCGCGCTCGCGCTGCGCCCCCGGATTCTGGTGGCCGTACGCGAGACGGTCCGCGTGTGGTCCGCCGAGGACCGGATATCCAGTGTTCTGCCGGAGCTGCAGAAACCCTCCGGCGGCCGCGGTATAGGTACGGCGAAGTCCATGACGCCCGAAAACCGCAGGCTCGCCGAGCGGTCTTTCCAGGCCCTTCCCGGACTCTCCCGGTGCTTGCTCTGGCACACCGAGGTCGAAGCGGAGTCCATAACCGTTCCCGCCGGTCTGCTCGGCATGGATACCGACACCGCGTCGGCGGCACTCGAACAGGCGCGTGAAAAATTCCGCGAAGGTTGTGTACATGCCCATCGGGAACTCGCGCCGAGCAAGGATTGCCGGTTCTACAACCGCCTCCTCGACGTTCCGATTCGCCGGGGCGGGGCGCTGCTGCCGGATGTCCAGCAGCATCTGGCGGAGTGCCCTTACTGCCGTTCCGCCGCTGAACAACTGAGCCATTTCGAGGGCGGGTTGGGGGTGCTCATCGCCGAGGCGGTGCTCGGCTGGGGCGCCCGCCGCTACCTCGACTCCCGTCCAGGGCGTGCGACCCAGGAAACGCGCGCGAGCGGCTCCGCGCGGCACGGCGGCGGCCGTCCGCGCATCCTGCCCCGTATCCCGCTGCCCGGACGGCGGCCGCCGGGCGTGCCGCGGAACTCGCGAGCGCTGCTGACCGGGGTGGGCGTCGTCTCCGCCGGGCTGCTCGCCGGTCTGTTCGCGGCCGGCAGCCTGTGGTCCCACGACGACGGCGTCGACCCGGCCGCCTCCAACAGTGCGAGCGGCGGCACGGCGCCGGGCATCGGCTCCCAGTCGTCCCCCGGGGCAGCTCAACTCCCCACGGTTCCGGGGCAGTCGAGACTGCGCAACGCGGGCGCCGACCTCTGTCTCGACATCACCGGCAAGGTGAAGGCCGGTGCCGGGACCGACCTGGCGGCGTGCTCGGACGCCGACACCCAGCAGTGGTCGTTCGACAAGGACGGTCTGCTGCGCAGCGCGGCCGACCCCGGCCTGTGCCTGGACTCGCACGTGGACGCCGGCGTGGCCGTCCTCGGCAAGTGCGCCGCCGAGAAGGACAAGCGGGGCGCGGACGTGCGCTACGACCTCACCGTGCAGGGCGAGTTGCTGCCCCGCTGGGACGAGCAGCTCGCGCTCGCCGCCACGGCCGAGGAGCCTGGCGCAGACATCGTCGCCAAGGCGCGCGACGGCTCCCCGGCGCAACGCTGGCTGGCCGATCCGACGGCGACGGCGACGGTGACCCCGGGCTCGCTGTCGATCACGGGGAGGGGGACGCCTGCGGCTCGGCCTGCGTGGTTGTCGGAGAGCGCCTGATGGCTCGGGGCCGGGCCGACTTCCAGGTCCGCTCCGACCGCGCCGTCCGCCTCTTCTGGCGCGCCCCCCGCCGTCACCCTCAACCGATGGTGGCGAGCTCGGACGGGGAAGGACCCCCTCCGAGCTCCAGGCGCTGGCCGACGCGGTCACCACCGGACACGGCATCGACCTCTACCGCCGGATTAACGAACCACCGGTAATCCGGGACGGCCTGGCCCTGACCCGGGTGAGAACGCTCAGTCGCGGGCCGGCGGCGTGTAGAAGTCGCCGACGGAGGTCCACACGCCCTTCCTCACGACCACGCGCTGCACACTGCGGGTGCCGAGGTGGTCGCTCGCGCTGAACTTCATCACCGGTGACACTCCCGGGTCCACGGACGACGCCTTCTGGTACGCGGCGGTGACGGCCCGCGAGGTGACGGGCCCCTTGACGGTCTTCGCGATCTCGGCGAACACCTTGGCGTTGCTCCAGCCCCACAGGGCGAGGAACCCGGCGTCCTGACCGGGCTCGTACTTGGCCATCGCGGTCCGGAACTCCTTCACCGCGGGGTCGTCGTCCGAGGGGGCCTTCACCAGCTGCACCGCCTTGAGGCCCTCGGCGGCGTCCTTGGCCAGGGAGATGGTCGACTCGGCGGCCACGGGCGCGTAGGCGTAGGTGGGCAGGGAGACTCCCTGGAGCTTGGCCTCCTTGAGGAAGGCGGCCGACTCCGGGGAGGTGAGGATCAAGATGACCGCCTGCGGTTTCGCGGCCTTCACCTTGCTGATGACCGGGGTGTAGTCGGTGGTCTGGTACTTGACCGGCAGCCGGTCCACCTCGACCGAGGAGTCCACCTTCTTCGCCACGGGTTCCACCTGCTTGGCCACGTTGACGAACGCGGCCGGGTCACTGTGGACGACGAGGATCCTCTTCGCGCCGTCCTGCACCGCCCAGGCGGCGATCGCCGCGGCCTGGTCCTCGTAGAGGGTCTGGGTGCCGAACAGGCCCGGCCGCGGCGGCTTATACCAGTTCTCGGCGCCGCCCACCTCGTTGAGGACCGGCACCTTGGACTGGTTCAGGACGAAGGGGAAGGACGCCTCCGCCTGCGAGGTGCCGTTCGCGTTCACGATCGCCACGACCTTGTCCTGGCCGACGAGTTCGCGCGCGATCTGCACGGTCTGCTGCGGGTCGGCCGCGTTGTCCTTGACGGTCCACCGGACCTTGCGCCCGTTGATGCCGCCCTGGGCGTTGAGCATCTTGAAGTACGCCTCGGCGCCTGCCTTCTCGGGTACGCCGTACGAGGCGGTGGCACCGGTCAAGGGCAGCCACGCGCCGACATGGATCTCGGAGGAGCTGCTCGCGGCTCCCGCGGAGTCCTGTCCCGCGCAGGCGTTGGCGGTCAGTGCCACCACGGCCATGACGGCCGTCGTGCCCGCGGCACGGCGGAATTTTCTCATTGTGCGGAACATGGTCCACCTCGTTCACTACGGGATTTCAACAGGAGAAGTCCGGGCGGAAGCCGCCGGGGACCGGGCGGGCCGCGGGCCGCCACTGAAGTAGGCGGCTTCGGCCAGGACGGCGAACTCCGGCTCGCCGGGCCGCCCTTGGGCCGCGACGACACCCTCGTGCAGCACGACGACCTCGTGGCAGACGGACATGGCCCGACTGAGCAGTTGTTCGAGCAGGACGACGGTGAGGCCGTCGTGGGCCAGTCGGGCGAGGCGGTCGTAGACCTCGTCGACCAGCGCGGGGGACAGGCCGAGCGCTGGTTCGTCGACGATCAGGACGTCCGGTTCGACGATGAGGGCCCGCGCGATGGCGAGCATCTGCTGCTCGCCGCCGGACAACCCGCCGGCGGACGCGGACATCCGGTCGCGCAGCCGAGCCGGCAGCCACTGGACGGTCTCCTCCAGCCGCTCGCGCAGCGGCGTGCCGGTGATGCCCGCCGCGTACGCCGCGACCTCGAGGTTCTCGCGCAGGGACAGCGTCTTGAACAGGGCGCGTCCCTCGGGGGCGAGGCTGATGCGGACGGCACCACCCGTCTCCCGCTCGCCGCGGGTGGGCGGGAGCGAGCCGTGCAGGATGCCGGCCAGTGTGCTCTTGCCTGCCCCGTTGGCCCCGGCGATGCCCAGCACGACCCCCTGGCGGACGTCGAGTTCGATCTCGCGCAGGGCGGTCACGCCACCGTAGGTGTGGCCGACCCCATGCAGACGGATCATGCTTCGCTCGCCCACCTGATCGGACGGCGGGGTCCTGCCGTCGACCGTTCCCAGATACGACGAGCGCACCTTCGGATCCTGCAGAACGGTGTCCGGGGTGCCCTCGCCGATGGTGCGGCCGAAGTCGAAGGCGATCACCCGGTGGGCGACGGAGAACAGGTCGTCCAGGACGTGGTCGATGACCACCACGGCGGTACCCTCGGCGTGCAGCCGCCTGATGTGCCATGCCAGCAGGGTCCGTTCACTCGCGTCGAGGCCGCCGAAGGGCTCGTCCAGGATCAGCAGCTTCGGCTTCTCGGCCATTGCCCGGGCCAGGTCGAGGCGCTTCTGCAGTCCGAACGGCAGCTCCCCGGGGCGGCGGTCGGCCACGTCCGCGAGACCGACGGAACGCAGCAGTGCGGTGACCTCGGTCCGGTCCCGGCTGGTGATCCGGCGGCGGGTGCACAACACGTTCTCGGCTACGGTGAGTTCGGAGAAGACCTCGGCGTGCTGGAACGTCCGCCCGATACCGAGCCGCCGCCGCGCGGTCGCCCGGGCCCTGAGCAGGGGCCGTCCGGCGAAGTCGGCGGTGCCGCTGACCCGGCCGTTGCCAATCAGTCCGGACAGGGCGTTCAACAGCGTGGTCTTTCCTGCCCCGTTGGGTCCGATGACTGCCAGGATCTCGCTCTGCCGCAGGGACAGCGAGGCGTCCTCGAGAGCCTTGAGGCCGCCGTACGAGACCGACACATGTTCCAGGTGCAGCAGGGCGGGGCCGTCGGTCGGCGGCCGGAGCGGTGCGAGGTCCGACAACTCTTCGGTGGGCAAGGCGACTTGGGAGCGCTTTTGTTGTCGAAGGGCGCGCCGCAGCAGCTTCCGGGCCGGTGTGGACAGGAACGGCACGGCCCCGCCCGGCAGGAAGAGGAGCACGCCGATCAGCACGAGCCCCTGCACGACCGGCTGCGGCAGTCCCACGGCGGATGACAGGGAGGGGTTCCAGGTCAGATAGATGCCGCCGACCACGGCGCCGAGCAGGGTGCCGACCCCGCCGAGCACACATGCCGCGATCAGCGAGATGCCGAAGGCCAGCGAGAACGGCTCCGGGCTGACGAACCCGGTGAGCAGCCCGAGCAGTACGCCCGCGAAGCAGGTGCATGCCCCGCTCACCGCGAACGACAGCGCAGACTGCGCCTCCGGCGCGATGCCGATCGTACGCGCGGCCAGGGGGTGCGACTTGGCGGCCACGAGGCGCATCCGCAGTCCCGACGAGGCCGCCGGCACCGCCACCGCGAGCACCACGGCCGCCGCTCCGACCGCCGGGTACTGGGTCTCGGCACCGCCGGCGAGGAGGGTGCCCAGGCCCAGGGCGCTGCGCAGCTGGAGCACCGGGACTCCCTGGTCGCCGCCGGTGACGCTGCTCCAGCGGTTGACCAGTTCCAGGGTCACCGTGGTGAAGGCGAGGGTCAGCAGCGCGATGTAGAGCACCGAGAACCGGGCGCCCGCGTACCCCAGGAACCCGCCGAGGACGGCGCCGGTGGCGATGGCGCCGAGGACCACCGCTTCCAGCGGCCAGTCGTGACCGCTGCCGTACGCCGCGAAGTAGGCGCCGACGGCGAAGAACGCGGGGTGGCCCACCGACCAGATGCCTGACCAGCCGGCGAGCAGTCCGACCGACAGCACGACGATCGTGTACACGGCCGCGAGCCCCACCGAGTACATCTGGTACGCGGGGATCGCGCCGGAGGCCATGAACGCCATGAGCACCGCGCCGGCGGACGGGCCCAGGGCGGTCCTCACCAGCAGGGAACGGTTGAAGACCATGGATGCGACCCCTCAGACCCGTTGGAAGGTGCGGGCGCCGAACATGCCCTGCGGGCGGATCAGCAGGACCAGCACGGTGAAGGAGAAAACGAACGTGTCCCGGAAGCTGGCGGAGACGTAGTTCGCCGCCAGGTTGTCCAGGACACCGATGGTCAGCCCACCCAGGACGGCGCCGTACATGCTGGTCAGACCGCCCAGGAAGATACCGGCGAAGGCCCGGAACAGGGGCGCGACCAGCGCGGTGGGCACCAAGCCGGCGCGCGGTGCGTACAGGCAGGCGGCGAGCTCGGCCAGACCCAGGCCGAGCGCCCAGGAGATCCTGGCCAGCCGCTGCGAGCTGAGCCCGACCACACGGGCGGTGTCCGCCGACTCGGCCGCCGCGCGCATCGCCGAGCCGAGCGTGGTGCGGGCGAACAGATAGCCCACCAGGGCCATCGCCACGGCGGCGACGGCGATCGTCACCAGACTCTGCACCGGCACCGCGGCGCCCGACCAGCGCACTGTCCCGTCGACCAGGTTGGGGAAGGCCTTGGGCTGGTCGCCCCAGAACGATCCGGCGGCGCTCTCCGCGATCAGTGACACGCCCATCGTCACCACCAGCGCGGAGAACAACTGCCCCTGGCCCAGCGGCCGGATCACCGTTTCCCGCACCAGCAGCCCCGCCGCGACGGTGATAGCGACGGCGGAGAGGATGCCGACCACCGTGGCCACGCCTCGGTCGTGGAGGGAGACCGCCACGTACAGGCCCAGGGTCGCGAGCGAAGCCATCGCGAAGTTCACGACGTCCGTGGCCCGGTAGATGATGACCAGCCCGAGACCCATGAGGCCGTACACGGCCCCACTGGCCACACCGCTGACCAGGACAAGCAGGAACTGACTCACAGTCCCTCCCTCGGAGAAGAGCGTGTTCACGCCGCCCATGCGGAACGCATGGTCACTTCACTCACGACGAAGTGGAAGTGAACTCAATTCAGTACGCTAGACAGTCCCGTGCCGGGCAAGCAAGCCTCGTGCACCGGATTTGTGCCGAACGACCGGTCGGGGCCTCTGTTCGCGCCCGCACCGGCCGTCAGGGAGGCGAATCGACCGCAGAAATGAATTTAATTCAGTATGCGGAAGGTGTCTTCTTCGTCTCCATGCGGGCAACGGTGCGGCGGTGGACGGCGTCCGGACCGTCGACGATGCGCAGGACGCGCGCCCAGGCGTAGAAGTAGGCCAGCGGGGTGTCGTCGGAGACGCCCGCGCCGCCGAACGCTTCGATGGCGCGGTCGATCACCCGGGTCGCCATGGCAGGGGCGGCAACCTTGATCGCGGAGATCTCGCTGCGCGCGCCCTTGGCGCCGTACTGATCGATCAGCCAGGCCGCGTGATAGACGTGCAGCCGGGCCTGGTCGATCTCGATCCGGGACTGGGCGACGGCGTCCTGGGCGTTGGCCTGGTCGGCGAGGCGCTTGCCGAAGGCGACGCGCGATGCGGCCCGGTCGACCAGCAGCGCGAGCGCGCACTCGGCCATGCCGATGTCCCGCATGGCGTGGTGGATGCGCCCGGGGTCGAGGCGGCCCCGGGAGACGAGGAAGCCGTCGCCCTCCTGCGCCAGCAGTTGGACTTGCCGCCGCTCACGAGCTCGGCCCGGATGTCCAGCCACCTCTTGTCGCCGGTCGCCGCGGCCAAAGCGGGACCGGCTCGGTCGGTGCGCGCGATCTCGTCGTACGCCGGCATCTCGGTGGGCATCGACGCTCCTCAGCCGGCGAAACGGACCTGCGGCGAGCGGCTCATCAGCAACCAGCCGAACCGGGCGCCGTCAGCGGAGAGTTCCGCACTCGCGTTGAACGACGCCTCGGAGGCACCGCCGCGCCGGGTCTCGCCGAGCACCAGCTCGGTCCCGTTCACCCGAGCGCCTAGGAGGATGTGATGTGTCAGCGCACTCTTCTCGCGCTGCTCGAGGTATTCCTCCAGGCCGACCCGGTCGCCGTGGAACTCGGCGGCGGGTGCGGACGAGGCCACGATTGCGAACCAGTCGCGCAGGAGGGGGGTGGTGCTCATTCAGGGGGTTCCTTCCGGCGTCAGGCGTCAGGGACGGATTTCACGCAGACCCCTGATCGGGCGCTCCGCGTCACCAGGGCCGTCGCTCGGTCGAAGTGGTCAGCGGATCAACAACTGAACTTAGTTCACTTACGGGAATCTGTCGAGTGTTGCTCCCTGCGCGGTCTGCCCGCTAATCTGAACTGAATTCAGTCCTAATTGAGGAGTGTGTTCATGGTGAATCCGTGGCCCGAATCCGACTCCGCGGTCATGGCTCCCGTCGAGGAACACGACGAACTGCGTCAGGTCGTACGGTCCGTTCTCACGAAGCACGCGGACCACGAGTCGGTGCGAGCCGCGGCCGACTCCGAACTGGGCTACTCCCAGAAGCTGTGGCGCCTGCTCAACGACGAACTCGAGATCAGCGGGCTCGCGGTGCCCGAGGAACTCGGTGGCAGCGGCTACGGCGTTCGTGAGCTCTGTGTGCTCCTCGAGGAGACCGGCGCGGCCCTGCTGCCCGAGCCGGTGCTGACCTCGGCCGTCCTCGGGTGTCAGGCGCTCGCGGCCGCGGACGATCCTGCAGCCGTCGAGGACCAGCTCTCGTCCGCTCTCCGGGGAGCGGTGGTCACCTTGGCCCCGCCCGCATCCGAGCTGCCGGCCGCCGAGAAGGCCGAGGGTGGCCGGTGGGAGGTCACGGGAACGCTCCGTCGCCTTCCCCACGGTGCTGCCGCCGATTCCATCGTGGTTCGAGCAGTGACCGCCGAGGGGCCGGTGATGCTGCTGGTCGAGAGGGCGGATGTCCACGTCACGTCCCTCACCGCCGTCGACCTGACGCGACGGCAGGTGGGCCTGCGGCTGGCGAGTGAGCCTGCGCGCCTGCTCGTGGGCCCAAAGCGGGCCGGCGGGGTGCTGGAGCGATTGGACCTCCTCGCGCGCGCAGCCGTTGCCGCGGAGCATGCGGGCATCGTCGGGGAACTCCTCGACCGGACCGTCGAGTTCGCGACCGGGCGTGAGCAGTTCGGGCGGCCGATCGGGTCCTTCCAGGCCATCAAGCACCGGCTCGCCGACGTCCTGCTCGACCGCGAGCGTGCCCGTTCCGCCGCGCGCTACGCGGCCACGGCGATCGATCACGACCCCGCGTCCGCGCCCCTGGCGGTAGCCGTGGCCTCCTCCGTCTGTGCGGACGCCGCTCTGCGTGCAGCCCACGAGGCGGTGCAGATCCATGGCGGCTTGGGGTTCACCTGGGAACATCGCGCGCACTATTACCTGCGCCGGGTCCTGGGCGATGAAGGCCTTTACGGCCAGTCGCGCGGGCAGCGTGCCGTCATCGCCGATCTCGTCGGAGTCTGACCGGCGTTGCAGCACCACACGCGAGTCGGTTGAGCCTTTCGGTCTCGGGCGCCGGTGGTGAGCAGGGCCTGCGGTCCGGATGTCGCGGCGGGTGGGCGCTGGTAGTTGGTAGCTGGATACGGAGGTCGAACTCGGAAACCCGACTGATCGTCCCGAAGGAACGCCACGATTCCGGCGGCCGGTTGAGGATGAGGGACGCGGACGGCATGCGGATGACATGCTTCGTGACCGGCGCCCCTGACCGAGGGGAGAGTGGTCGTCCCCGCCTTGCGGGCCAGGGCGGCGACAGGCTCACCGGTTTCGCCGGGCCGTGATCGAGGAAGCCGGCAAGCAGTCGATGGCGGTGGGTCTTCTGCAAGGTGGCGGGCGCGTTGTCGGATCGGTGATCACGAGAACACCGTCGAGATCGGCTGCGACCTGAGCGCCGGCGTCCGCTGTACGCCTTTGCCGGGCTTGTCCTTGTGCGGGGTAGGCGCGCACATCCCGGACGCCCTGGCCATCGTCGGTCGCGGCGATCCGCTCCACCAACTCGGTGGCCGGCTCGCTCACCTCCGTCGCACCTCGTCGATGACCTCGTCTGCTGCGATGGCCGCCTCCGGTCCTGCTGTGCACCGATCCGTCCAGGACGGCGCCCACTCCAGGGGCCGGCGGCGAGAGCCGCATTCATCGGGGGCACCGCGGCGCCCCACGGACGAACTCGTCACCGCATCCCGATACGCAACGGACACCCCTTCTCCGCGCCCTCTGCCTTGCGCCGAGCGCTCAGCTGCCCATCGCCGTCCGCGCCGCAGTCAGGCCGAAGATCAGTGCGGAGGCCAGGCCGCCGGCGTAGGCGCGGTGGTAAAGGCCTCCGGTGTCGGCGCCGGCGCACAGGAGACCGGGGATCGGGACGCCGTCCTCGGACAGGACGCGGGCCCGGTCGTCGATGCGTACGCCGTGGAACGGGAAGGTCACCGCAGGCACACACTCGACCACGTACCACGGCCCTTCGTCGAGCGGCGCGGAGTCTTTCGCGCGGCCGGGTTCGAGGGCGTCGCCGCCGACCGCGGCAGCGTTGTACTCCTCAACGGCCCGCCGGATGGCCGGACCGTCATAGCCCCACTCCTCGGGGAGGAGGTCCAGCTCGCCGAGGCTCTCGGCCAGCCCGACCCGACCGCCCCGCTTGTTGGCCACCGCGAACTTGTCGACAGCGACAGTCCCCTTGACGTACGAGCCGAGAACCCAGTCCGGCCGGACCCGCGCATCCGCGATGAGGAGGCCGCGCGACTCGGGCTGTTCCAGAAGCGCCATCGTCGTCAGGTGGTCGCCGAGGGCTTCGTCGGTGAAGCGACGGTTCTCGAGGTTGAACTACAGCGCGTGCTCGCTGTAGTAGAGCGACAGGTCGACGAAGTCGGCCGGGTCCTCGGATCGGACCTGGCTCGGGATCAGGTGCCCGTAGAAGCCTGCCTCTTCGCTGCCGGTTGCCGCACCCGTGCTGATCGCGAGACGGTACCCGGCCCCTGTGCTGTGCGGGTTGGAACGCAGCTGCATCTCGCCGGCTCGGGGATGGATCCGGCTCGACAGCAGTTCCGGGTCGCCCTGGAACCCGCCGGTCGCGAGCAGGGTCCGCATCGCACGGACCTGCTCGGCGCCCGGCGCTTCCTCCACCTCGGAGCCCACCACCCGGCCGTCCTCGATCAGGAGACGGCGGGTATCGGTTCGGCAGCGCACCTGGCCGCCCGAGTCGGTGACCATGCGGCGGCACCGGTCGACGTACTGGTTCGTATCGAACTGGTGTCCGCGACCGAAGCCCAGGACGGGCACGGGGGCCGTGCGCTCGACCCCGACGGAGCGGATCCACTCCATGCCTTCGGCGAAGCGGTCCACGAGGGCGCGCTTCAACGCCGGGTCACCGGCGGGGTTGACCTCGTCCATCACCTCGCGAGAGGGGGCGGTCCAGGCGTAGCCGGCGAACCGTGCCGATCCGCCCACGTCGTCGCCCACTTCCACGACGACCACCCGCTTGCCGGCCCGGGCTGCCGCGGCGGCTGCCGTCAGGCCCGCCATCCCGGCACCGATGACCAGCAGATCGGTCTCCTCCATCTGGGTCTCCCTTCGGTGTGCGACCACGGTTAGGCTAAATCAAATTCACTTCAGTTCACCTGGAGATGACGGAACCGGGCCCGTGCCGGCGGCAAGGAGGAGAGAGATGACACAGCAGGTGAGCGGGGTCGGACGGTTCGCCGGCCAGGTGGCCCTGGTGACGGGAGGCGGCTCGGGCATCGGTGCCGCGGTGGCGCGCCGGCTCGCCGCCGAGGGCTGCGTGCAGGTACACGTCGCCGACCTCGACGAGGGAAGCGCAAAGGCAGTCGCCGAGGAGGTCGGCGGACGCGGCCACCGGGTCGACGTGCGCGATGCCGCCGCGGTCGACGCCCTGGTCGAAGAGGTCGTTGCCGCGTCGGGAGCGCTCGACGTCGTGGTGCACACCGCTGGTGTCGACGACCCCGAGGCCAAGACTTCGATCCTTGAGGCTCAGGAGAGCGGTGAGCCGGTCGACGTACTGGCCGGGTTGAGCGATGCGCGGTGGCGGCGGGTCGTGTCGGTGAACCTCGACGGCACGTTCCATGTGCTGCGCGCCGCCGTCCGGGCGATGCGTCCGCAGGGCCGTGGTGCGATCGTGACCGTGGGCTCGTCCGCAGCCTTCGACACCCTCGTGGGATATCCGCACTATGCGGCTTCGAAGGCCGGGGTGCACGCGCTCTCCCAGGCGGTCGCCAAAGAGGTGATTGCCCACGGCATCCGGGTCAACACGGTGGCGCCGGGTCCGGTGGACACGCCCATGGCAGCCCGGACCCCGGCGGCCGTGCGGAAGAAGATGGAGGCCTCCGGTGCGATCGGCTATGCCACGCCGGAGCAACTCGCCGACAACATCTGCTATTTGGCCTCGCCCGGCGCGGCGAACGTGATCGGCGCCGTACTGCTCAGCAACGGGGGACGGTTCACAGTCTCATGATCGGCGACGCCGGCCACTTTGCGCGCCGGTACTGAGACCCGAACCCCGTTCGATTTCCGTCCTCGACTTCTTGACAGGGATGTGAATCGAGCTAAAGATGAACTGAATCCAGTTCGATGAGAAAGGCGGACTCATGGTTGACACCGACCACGTCGTGCTCGAGAAGGACGGTGGCGTCTCGCGGGTGTGGCTCAACCGCCCGCACAAGAAGAACGCCGTCACGGTGGAGCTGCTGCACCGCCTCGACGAGATCATCAAGGAGGTCGACGAGGACCCCGAGCTGAAGGTGCTGGTGTTGCGCGGCCGGGGCAACACCTTCTGCTCCGGCTTCGACCTCGACGAGCTGCTCCAGAACTACGTCGGAAACACGATGGCGATGGAGGTGGCCGTCCTCTCCGCGCAGGTCTGCGACCGCCTCTACCAGATGAACACCCCGTCGGTCGCCGTTCTCGAGGGCTACGTGACCGCCGGCGGCTTCGAGCTGATGATCTCCTGTGACTTCGCCGTCGCGGCGGACGACGCCAAGATCGGTGACTTCCACATCCGCCGTGCCCTCTTCGGTGGGGCCGGCCCGATCTACCGCCTCCCGCGCATGATCGGTCTGCGCAAGACCAAGGAGCTCATGCTCACCGGCAAGCTGCTGTCGGGCCGGGAGGCCGTCGATTTCGACCTCATCAACGCCTCTGCCCCGGCCGAGGAGCTCGACCGGTTGGTGGACGACTTCATCGCCCCCATCCTCGACAAGAGCCCCTTCACCATGAGGCTCACCAAGATGACGATCAACCAGGGCCTCGACGCCGACGTTCGCTCGCTCATGGTCATGGAGCACCTCGCGGTCGGCAACGCGCTGCAGTCCCAGGACGCCAAGGAAGGCGTCCAGGCGTTCCTCGACAAGCGCGAGCCGAAGTGGGTCGGCCGCTGAGCCGCTGACCGGCGTCATCACCACACCGCGTCCCTGACACCGCCGTGGAGCAGTCCGAGGAGATGAAGTGAGCGTCGAACCGTCCACGACCGTTTCGGCAGCCGGGACCGTGGTTCCGCCGTTGCGGGGGAGCCGATGCCCAGGCTGCGGCAACGCGGCCTTCCCCGTCGCGACCCGCTGCCAGCGCTGCGGCCGCGCCGACGTGGTGCCCGTCGACCTGGCCCGCCGCGGCAGGGTCTGGGCCCACACGGTCCAGCGGTTCGCTCCCAAGTCTCCGCCGTACGTGCCTCCGGCCGAGGGCTTCCGGCCCTTCGCCGTGGGGTATGTCGAGCTCCCCGACGGCGTCCGCGTCGAGGCGATCCTCGACGGCCGGCACGACCAGCTGGCCGGCGCAGAGGTGACGCTCGTCGCGACCACCCCCGTGCCGCGCTTCGCCACCGACGACTGGTTCCGGGCACACGACTCCCAGGAGGTGGCCCGATGAGCGGGGTCGCCATCATCGGCGCAGGGCTCTCGCGGTTCGGTCGTCAGCCCGGTGTCACCGGCCGGCAGATGGCGGTGCAGGCGATCCACGCGGCGCTGGACGACGCCGGCCTCGTCTGGCCTGACGTGCAGGTGGCCTTCGGCGGCAGCGACGGGTCCGGACTGGCCGACACGCTGGTCGCCGACCTCGGGCTCACCGGCATCCCTTTCACCAACGTCAAGAACGGCTGCGCGACGGGCGGCAGCGCCCTGGTCTGCGCCGTCGACGCGATCCGCTCCGGGGCCGCCGAGATCGCCCTGGCCGTCGGCTTCGACAAGCACCCCCGCGGGGCCTTCGGCCCGCGCCCCGAGGACTGGGGCCTCCCCGTCGGCTACGGCGAGGCCGGCCTGATGGTCACCACCCAGTTCTTCGCGATCAAGATCGCCCGCTACATGCGGGAGCGCGGCATCTCCGAGGCCACCCTCGCCAAGGTGGCCGCAAAGGCGTTCCGCAACGGTTCCCTCAACCCCAACGCCTGGCGTCGCGAGCCCATGTCGGAGCTGACGATCGCCTCCTCGGCGATGGTCAACGACCCGCTCACGCAGTACATGTTCTGCTCCCCCGGCGAGGGAGGCGCCGCCGTCGTCGTCGCCTCCGAGGAGACGGCCCGCCGGCTCGATGCCAGGTCCGTCAGACTGCTCTCGGTCGCGACCCGAACGCGCGGCTTCGGCTCGTTCGAGGTCTTCAGCCCGGCGATCCAGGGCGAGGGCCGGCCCTCGAGCGTCAGCACCGAAGCCGCGCGCGCCGCCTTCGCGGCCGCCGGTGTGGGCCCCGAGGAGATCGACGTCGCCCAACTTCAGGACACCGAGGCGGGCGCCGAGATCATGCACCTCGCCGAGTGCGGGTTCTGCAAGGACGGCGAGCAGGAGGAGTGGATCGCCCGGGGCGACACCGAGATCGGGGGCGCGCTGCCGGTCAACACGGACGGCGGCTGCATCGCCAACGGCGAGCCCGTCGGTGCCTCCGGTCTGCGGCAGGTCCACGAGGTCGTGACCCAGCTGCGCCAGGAGGCCGGCGACCGTCAGGTCCCCGGCACACCCCGGCTCGGGTTCACCCACGTCTACGGCGCGCCGGGCATCAGCGCGTGCACCGTGCTGGGGGTGTGAGGAGATGACGATTCCCACCCCGGAGGCCTTCGTCGCCGAGGCCCGCGCCTGGCTCACCGCCATGGCGAAGCCGCGCACCGCCCGCGCCTGGGGCGAGGGCTCCGACTCCGTCGCCGTCTTCGAGAACTGGACCGAGGAACAGGAGCGGGCCGAGACGGACCGCATCCGCGCCTACGAGCAGGCCAAGTTCGACGCCGGCTTCGGAGCGATCACCTGGCCGCGGGAGTACGGCGGCCGCGCGCTGGCGACCTCGTACCTGCTGGCCTTCCGGCGGATCGAGGCGGAGTTCGACGTGCCGCGGCGCACCGAGATGTTCCCGGTGACCCAGCAGCTGGTCGCGCCGGCGATCGCCCAGTGGGGCACCGAGCAGCAGCGGGCCAGGTATGTCCGGGCGATGCTGCGCACCGATCTGATCGCCTGCCAGCTCTTCTCCGAGACCGAGGCCGGCTCCGACCTCGCGGCGGTACGCACCCGCGCGGTGCGCGACGGCGACGGCTGGCGGCTCGACGGACACAAGATCTGGACCTCGGGCGCCCGGGTCGCCGACCTCGGGATCGCGGTGACCCGCACTGACCCCGACGCCGCCAAGCACGTCGGACTCACCGTCTTCCTGGTGCCGATGGACGCCGAGGGCGTCACCGTGCGACCGATCCAGCAGATGACCGGCGGCAGTTCGTTCAACGAGGTCTACCTCGACGACGTCCGCCTCGACGACGGCATGCGCCTCGGTCCGGTCGGCCAGGGCTGGAAGGTCGCGCTCACCGTGCTCGCCTCCGAGCGCCTCGACTCGGGAAACCTCGGCCTGGAGAACGCGGACCAGGCCATCGAGCTGGCCCGCAACCTCGGCCGTCCGCTGACCGAGCTCGAGCGCGACAAGGTCGCCGACCTCGTCACCCGCAGCTACGTCCAGCGGTTGACCGGCATGAGGGCGGCGGCGGCCCTCGTCGCCGGCAAGGCTCCCGGGCCCGAGGCTTCGGTGGGCAAGCTGCTCGCCACCGACACGATGGCCCGCACCTCCGAGGTCGTCCGGATGCTGCTGGGCCCCGACCTGACCGTCGACAGCGGCCGCTGGGGCACCTGGGCCTGGACCGAGCACGTGCTCGGCGCTCCGGGCTACCGCATCGCCGGCGGCACCGACGAGATCCAGCACAACATCCTCGCCGAGAGAGTCCTCGGCCTGCCCCGGGAGCCGCGCGGATGAGCGCGAGGACGAGTCCCCGGACCGGTGCCGATCAGCTGCGCGAGCGGGTCGTCAAGGGCCTCCGTGCGCGCGGCCACCGTGGAGAGGCAGGCGTCCTTGAGCCGATGCCCGGCGGCCACTCCGGGTTGACGTACCGCATCGCCCTGGGCGACGAGGAGTTCGTCGTCAAAGCCGTGCCAGCGGGGCAGCGCCCCATCGGCCGGCACGACATGCTGCGCCAGGCCCGCATCATGGCGGCCCTGGGCGGCACCGGCGTGCCGGTCCCCGGGATCCGGGCGACCGACGACGAGGTGCCCGCCTGGTTCGCCATGGAGCTGGTCCGCGGCGAGTCGGTGGAGCCGGTGCTCGACGATCCACCGGTCGAGCCGGCGACGGCGGCCGCGCGCATGCTCCGGGCTGCCGAGGTGCTGCCCCGCCTGCACGGCGTCCCCCTCGCCTCGCTGCCGGTGGACGGTGACCCGCTCTCGCCCGCCGGCGAACTGGCCCGATGGGCCCGCACCATGGGTGCGGTGCCGCCGGAACTCGTGCCGAGGGCCGCGCAGTTGGAGCGCCGTCTCGCGGCGCGGGTGCCCGAGGCCGTCACACCCGTGCTGGTGCACGGCGACTACCGGCTGGGCAACATCATCTCGGTCGGCAGCGAGCCCACCGCCCTGATCGACTGGGAGATCTGGAGCCCCGGAGACCCACGGGTCGAACTCGGCTGGTTCCTTCTCTTCGCCGACGGGTCCAACTTCCCCGGGGTCGGCCGTCAGGTCCCCGGCCTGCCGACCGCCGACGCCCTCGTCGACGCCTACACCGGCGGCTCGCCCGCCCCCGAGGCGCTCACCTGGTTCGACGGGCTCGGGCGCTTCAAGATGGCGGCGATCATGGGACACAACCTCCGCCGTCACCGCGAGGGCCGGCACCACGATCCCGACCAGGAGAAGCTCCCCTCCACCATCGAGCGGCTCATCGCCACCGGGCTCGACCGGCTCACCTGACCTCAGTACCGGCAACGAGAGGCCGACCGTGGACTTCGCACACTCTCCCCGCACCGCCGAGCTGGCGACCAGGCTCCAAGCCTTCATGGACGAGTACGTCTACCCGGCGGAGGCCGTGTACGACGCGCAGATCGCGGCGAACGAGAACTTCCATGAGCAACCCCAGGTCATGCGTGACCTGCAGAGGACCGCCCGTGAGCAGGGCCTGTGGAACCTCTTCATGACCCACGGCGACCGGGGTGCCGGACTGACCAACCTCGAGTACGCCCCGCTCGCCGAGATCATGGGCCGCTCCATCATCGGCAACGAGGCCGTCAACTGCTCCGCACCCGACACCGGCAACATGGAGATCCTGGCCATGTACGGTACGGAGCAGCAGCAGAAGGAGTGGCTGCAGCCGCTGCTCGACTGCGAGATCCGCTCGGCGTTCGCGATGACGGAGCCGGCCGTCGCCAGCTCCGACGCGCGCAACATCACCTCGACGATCCACCGCGAGGGTGACGCGTACGTCCTCAACGGCCGCAAGTGGTACACCTCAGGGATCCTCGACCCGGACTGCAAGCTGGTCATCTTTATGGGCAAGTCGGACCCGGACGCCCCCGCCTACCGTCGGCAGAGCATGATCCTCGTGCCCCGTGACGCCGAGGGCATCGAGGTCCTGCGAGATCTGCCGATGTTCGGGTACAGGGACCGGCTCGGCCACGGTGAGGTGCAGTTCACCGACGTGCGCGTGCCAGTGGGGAACATGCTCGGCTCCGAGGGCGACGGCTTCGCGATCGCCCAGGGCCGCCTCGGCCCCGGCAGGATGCACTACGCGATGCGTGCCATCGGCATGGCCGAGCGGGCGCTGGAGCTGATGTGCCGGCGCGCCCAGACCCGGGTCGCGTTCGGCGGACCGCTGGCCGACCAGGGAGTGGTGCGCGAGTGGATAGCCCGCAGCCGCATGGAGATCGACCAGATCCGGCTCTACACCTTCAAGGCCGCCTGGCTGATGGACACCCGGGGCAACGCCGCCGCGCGCACCGAGGCCGCCGCGATCAAGGTCGCGGCGATGGAGGTGGCGCACAGGACCGTCGACCGCGCCGTGCAGACCTGGGGCGCCGCGGGGGTCAGCGGTGACACCGTGCTGACCCGGCTGCACGCCCTCACCCGGGCGCTGCAGATCGCCGACGGTCCGGGCGAGGTGCACCTGCGCACGATCGGACTCCGCGAGCTCAAGCAGTACGCCGACCTGCGACAGGAGGACGCACAGTGACCGCGCGCGAGCTGGAGGGAAAGACCGCCCTGGTCACCGGCGCCACCCGCGGCCTGGGCCGCGCGATCGCCGACGCGCTGGCCGACGCCGGCGCCACCGTGATCGTCTCCAGCCGCAAGGAGGAGGCGTGCGCCACCGTGGCCCACGAGATCACCCGGGCGACCGGGGTGAAGGCCTACCCGCTCGCGCTTCATGTGGGCGACTGGGAGGCCGTCGAGCCGGCGGTCGACGCCGTGGTCCGTGACCACGGGAGGATCGACGTGCTGGTCAACAATGCCGGCATCGCACCGCTCGCACCGTCGGCGTACGACGTCAGCGAGGCACTCTTCGACAAGACCATCGACGTCAACCTCAAAGGCCCCTTCCGGCTGATGGCCGTCGCCGGACGACACATGCGCAGGGCCGGCGGCGGTTCGATCATCAACATCTCCAGCATCGGAGCCGAACGCCCGAGCCCGCCCGAGGCGGCCTACGCCGCATCCAAGAACGGGCTCAACGCGTTGACCCGCTCTTTCGCTCAGGAGTACGCGCCCACGGTGCGGGTCAACTGCGTCATGCCCGGTGCCTTCGCCACCGACATGGCCGGTGGCTGGGACGAAGAGTTCACCGGCAAAGTGGTCGACCGGCTCCCCGCAGAGCGCCTGGGCGACCCGCGCGAACTCGCCGGAATGGTCGTGCACCTGGCGTCCGACCGGGCGGGCTACACCACTGGCGCGCTGATCCCCGTCGACGGCGGCCGGACGGCGGTGTACTGATGGCCGGCCTGCCCGCGATGTTCGACCTCACCGGTCGGGTGGCCGTGGTCACCGGTGCCTCCTCGGGCCTCGGTGACGGGTTCGCCCGCACTCTTGTGAAGGCCGGTGCGACGGTCGTGGCCGCCGCCCGCCGGGTCGACCGCCTCGAGAAGCTCGCGGCGGAGCTGCCCGACGTCGTGCCCGTGGCCTGCGACATCACCGACGCGGCGGACCGCGAGCGCCTGATCGCAGCCGCGTCCGAGATCAACGGCGGCATCGACGTGCTGGTCAACAACGCCGGCAGGCCCGGGCCTCCGGACGCGCTCTCGGAGACCGCGGCGGA
This sequence comes from Streptomyces sp. NPDC051172, assembly GCF_040682555.1. Classification (NCBI taxonomy): domain Bacteria; kingdom Bacillati; phylum Actinomycetota; class Actinomycetes; order Kitasatosporales; family Streptomycetaceae; genus Streptomyces; species Streptomyces sp. NPDC051172. Next base: position 32,531 of record NZ_JBFBBE010000045.1, on the reverse strand, counting down.
GTTCGACTCGATCCTCGAGGTCAACCTCACCTCCGGCTTCCACCTCTCGGCCGCCGCCGTGAAGGCGCTCCCCGACGACCGCGGCGCGTCGATCATCAACGTGTCGTCCGTGATCGGTCTCGTCTCGACGGCGCCCATCGGCGGCGCCGGGTACGCCGCGTCGAAGGCGGCCGTCATCGGGATCACCCGCGAGCTGGCCGGCCAATGGGGCCGCCGGGGCGTCCGGGTCAACGCTTTGGTGCCGGGCTGGTTCGACACCGAGATGACCGACGGGCTCTTCACCGACGAGCGGTCGGCCACCTGGGTCCGGCGCAACACGATGCTCAACCGTGGCGGGCGGGAGGGCGAGGTCGACGGTGCCATGCTCTTCCTGGCCTCCGACGCGTCGAGCTATGTCACCGGCCATGTGCTGACCGTGGACGGGGGATGGACCGCCCGATGAGCGAGCTGCCCGAGACCATGTCTGCCGTACGCCTCCACGACTGGGGCAAGCCGCCCCGGCTCGAGGAGGTGCCGGTGCCCCGCCCGACCGGACAGCAGGTCCTGCTGCAGGTCGAGGCCGCGGGCCTGTGCCACTCCGACCTGCACATCATGGACGCCGCGCCGGGAATGCTCCCGTACCGGCCGCCCTTCACGCTCGGCCACGAGGTGGTCGGCACCGTTGTGGCGACCGGCGACGAGGTGGCGAATGATCTGCCGGGCGGGCGGTACGCCGTGCACGGCATCTGGTCGTGCGGCCACTGCCGCCAGTGTCTGCGTGGCCGGGAGAACTACTGCGTTGCCCTGACCGGGCCGATCGGGGGCGGCATCGGATACGACGGCGGGCTCGCCGAGTACCTTCTGGTTCCCACCGCCGACCATCTCGTGCCGGCACCGGGCGTCGACCCCGTGGCGCTGGCGCCGCTCACCGACGCGGGCCTGACGGCGTACCACGCACTGCGGCCCTACACCGGCCTAGTGCCCGGCGGTGTGGTGGTCGTGGTCGGAATCGGTGGCCTCGGCCATCTCGCGCTGCAACTGGTGGCGCAGCTCGAGCCGTGCGCGATCGTGGCCGTCGACGCCCGAGAGGAAGCACGTGCGCTTGCCGGGCGGCTTGGGGCGACGGTCGTCGCGGCCTCGGTCGGCGAAGCGGCCGCCGCGGTGTCCGGGATGGACGGCGGCCCGGGTGCCGACCTCGTCCTCGACTTCGTCGGCTCGGAGGAGACTCTCCGGCGCGGAGTGTCACTCCTCGCCCCCGGCGGTCAGCTGGCACTCGTGGGGTCCGCCGGCGGGCGGCTGAGCGTGGCCAAGGGCGCGGACCTCCCGCGCGGCTGGGGGATCACCGCACCGTTCTGGGGCCCGCGACGCGACCTCGAGCAGGTGGCCGCCCTCGCGTCGCAGGGCAAGCTGCACGCCGAGACGGAGACTTACCGTCTCGACCAGGCGCTGGAAGCCTACGAGCGGTTGCGCGCCGGCGAGGTGCACGGCCGTGCGGTCGTGGCCCCCGGCCGCTGAGCACACGTCACAGCGAGAGATCAGGAGGACCAGGATGCAGCAGCTGGCGCAGGAGCTGAGCGGGCGCGCCGACCGCTCGCCCCACGACATCGCGGTGGTCGACGCCGACGGCGAACACACCGTGGGGGAAGTCGTCGCCGAGGCGGACCGCCTCGCCCGCCTGCTGCAGAACACGCTCGCGGGCCCGCCGACGGTCCTGGTCCAGGCCGACAACTCCTGGCGGACCCTGGCCGCGGCGGCAGCGGTCGGCATGCGGGGCGGGCTGGTGGCCGTGATCAGCGGCCACGCCACCCGCTCCGAGTACGAGCTCGCACTCGAAGACATCCACCCCGACGCCGTCGTCGCAGCGCCCGGGACGGTGGCCACCTGGCAGGTCTCCACCGACGAACTGCCGTCGGCCGGGACCGCGCTGGACGGCTGGACCGTACACGCGACGAGGCCGGGCTCCACCCTCGGGGTCGAGAGGTGGCGTCGTGGCGTGGTCATCGCCATGACGTCGGGCTCGACCGGGCGGCCGAAGTGCGTCGTGCAGTCCGAGGCGGCTCTCCGGTACGCCGGGCAGGCCACGATCGACGCCGTGGGGCTACGACCCGGTGACCCCGTGGGCGCGCTCGTGCCGCTGTCATCGGTGGCGGCGTTCTGCTTCGGCATGCACCTGCCGGCGATGCTCGGCGCTCCCATGGTCTGCCTGGCGAAGTGGAACCCGCAGGACGCCGTTGCCCTGCTCCGCGAGCGACAGGTGGCCTGGACGATGCTCGTCCCGACCATGGCTCTGCAGCTCTCACTGGTGTCGGAATCAGAGGGCGCACTCACCTCTCTCAAGGCGATGACGGTGGGGGGCGGCCCGATGAACGCTCAGTCCCTCGAGCGTGCCGAGACACACCTCGGCACCCGGTTCCTCCGTGTGTTCGGCATGTCGGAGTGCCTCGGCCACACCACGCCGCTGCCCTCCGACTCCGCCGAAGTGCGGCTCGGACGCGACGGCCGTCCGTTCCCCGGCACCGAGGTACGGGTGGTCGGGGACGACGGGTCCCTGCTGCCGGACGGCGAGGTGGGCCACGCCCAGGTCCGGGGTCCGTCGCGCTTCGTCGGGTACGCCCGCGACGGCGAGGCGCAGCCCGCCGAACTGACCGCGGACGGCTTCCTCTCCACGGGCGATCGGGCGTGCATCAACGACGACGGCAGCATCAGCATCCTCGGCCGCGAGAAACAGGTGATCATCCGCGGCGGCCGCAATATCGACATCAACGAGGTCGAGGCCGCCCTGGCGGCCATCCCGGGGGTGGCCCAGGTCTGTGTGGTTCCCGTGCCCGACCCGCTGCTGGGAGAGCGGGCCGCGGCCCTGCTGGTCGTCTCCGGTGCCGAACTCGACCTGGAGGACGTGCGCCGCCACCTCGAGGCGGCCGACTTCCCGAAGTTCAAGTGGCCCGAGTTCGTGCATGCCGTGCCTAGCCTGCCGCAGAACCGTGTCGGCAAGCTCAATCGCAAGGAGGCGATCTCCCTCGCGAGCGAGCTGAGCAGTGTCGCCGAGGAGACGTCCGGCGACCACTGCCTCTGGGTACCCTGACCTGAATTCGTCTCGGCGAGAGAGGGTCAGCACCGTGACCGCAGACACCAGCACCCGCACCGACGGACCCCGCTCCAAGCGTCGCAGGGTCCTCGACGCCGCCGTCGACAACTTCGGCAAGGTGGGTTTCGAGCACACCAAGTGGGCCACGATCGCGGACGAGGTCGGCATCGGACAGACCGCGCTCTACCACTACTTCGAGTCCAAGGTTCACTGCCTCCTCACGATCATGAGCACGGAGCTCGAATGCTCCCTGGCGCGGGCGCGAACCGCTGTCGCGGAGCTGGAGGACCACGAGGAGATCCTGCGCGCCGCCGTGGCGTCTGCTTTCCAGGTGACGCCGCGGGAAGCGCTCCAGGCCAGGATCCTGCTGAGCCACCAGGACCTGCTCGTCTCCCGACGGACCTCACGGCAGGAGGAGGCCGAACGTCTGCGGGCGCGCGAACTCGTCCGCGAGATCGAGCGCGAGTGGGCCGCCCGTCTCCGCCGTGGCATGGATGCAGGCGCCTTCCCGGGCCGCGACGAGACAGTGCTCGTGCGGCTCGTGCTGGGCCTGCTGAACAGCGTGTGGCGCTGGTACCGGCCGAACGGGCCCCTGGCCCTCACGCAGGTCTCCGACACCGCCGTGGAGGCGTGCGTCCGGCTCGTGAGGTAGCCGAAATTGAATTCAACTCCTAGGAGATTCCCGTGTATAACCTGGTGATCCTCGCTTCCCGGCCCAGCGACTGGACTCACGACCAGTTCATCGAGTGGTGGCGCGGCGCGCATGCCGACATGACGTATGGACTGCCTGGTCTGTGCCGTTGGCACCACACCGAGATCCTCGAGGCGATGGACGACAAGCACTCGGCGGGCTGGGACGGTCTGTCGGTGTTGAGCTTCAAGTCCAAGCAGGATCTGGAGACGGCGCTCGCCAGCGAGGAGTGGACGAAGGCGGTCGAGCACGTCGGCGCGATGCGCGGACGGCGCATCGCGGTCATGGGTGATGAGCGAGTCATGGTCCCCGAGCAGTGAGCGCACAGCAGCTGGACTGGACCGCTCCCGGTTGCCATCCCGTGGTGGACGGGGTGCACCGCATCCCGTTGCCGATGCCCCAGGACGGCCTGCGGGCGATCAACGTCTATGCGCTCGAGGGTCCCGACGGCCTGGCCCTCGTCGACGCCGGCTGGCGGGTGCCCGGCAACCTCGAGCTGCTCGACGATTCGCTGCATCGGATCGGGCGGTCCGTCGCCGACGTGCGGGGGGTCTACGTCACCCACATCCACCGCGACCACTACACCCTCGGCCCCGAGCTGCGCCGGGTCACGGGAGCGCGTCTCCACCTGGGCGAGGGCGAGCGGCACGGCGTTCGGCTCATCCAGGAGCTGGGCAGCAACCAGCCCTCGGCATCCTTGCGGGAGTTGCGGCGGGCCGGCGCACCGGGGCTGGTTGAGGCCATTGACGAACTGGTCGCCGATGAACCTTGGGAGCTGCGCGATTGGGAAGCGCCTGATGACTGGCTGCGGCCGGGTCCGGTCAAGATCGCCGGTCACCCGATGGAGGCCGTCGCCGTGCCCGGTCACACCAAGGGGCATCTGGTCTTCCACGACGTGGAGCGAGGGCACATGTTCACCGGTGATCACGTACTGCCCAGGATCTCCCCGTCGATCGGCTTCGAGCTGGGGGAATGGGAGTTGCCGCTCGGTCGCTACCTGGAGTCGCTCAGGCTGCTGCTCGCCGGAGCGGATGCGACCATGCTGCCCGCCCACGGCTGTCCCGGCGGCAGTGTGCATGCACGGGTTCGCGAACTGCTCGCCCATCACGACGCTCGGCTCGGCGCCACGAGGCGCCAACTCCTCGACGGTCCGCGAACCGGCCTGGACGTCGCGCGCGGACTCACCTGGACCAGACGTGAGCGGGCCTTCGATGCCCTCGACACGTTCAACCGGATGATCGCCGTGTGCGAGACCATGGCCCACCTCGACGTGCTGGCCGACCGCGGAGACATCGTCGTGGCCTACGCGGACGGCGTCGCGCGCTTCCGCATGCCCTGAGCCGATCATGAACCGGCGAGCGGTCCGGTCGCGGCCCGCGTAGGGCCCCCGCTCACCCCCGGGGGCCCGCGCACCCGATCAGCGCTGCGGCAGCTCGCATCCCCCAGAGTATTGAACTGATATCAGTTTGATGCTTACGGTGGCGCCGTCGAGCCGCCTCCTGGTTTGACTGCCGTCCCCTGAGAGCGCAAAGGAGCGCCGATGTCGACACACCCTCAGGCCGATCGCGAGCGGGTCGCCCGCCGTGCGGGCGTGGCAGCCGCCGCCGGAACGGCGATCGAGTACTACGACTTCGCCATCTACGGCTATCTCGCGGTCGTCCTCGCTCCGCTGTTCTTCCCTGGTCACAACAGCTTTGTCCAACTGCTCGGGACGCTGGGTGTCGTCGCCACCGGGTTCCTGGCACGGCCGGTCGGGGGCCTGGTTTTCGGCAGGCTCGGTGACCGCCATGGCCGTCGTGCCGTTCTGATGGCCACCGTCGCTGTGATGGGGACCGCGACCACACTCACCGGGCTGCTGCCGACCCACGCCTCGATCGGGGTCGCCGCCCCCGCCCTGCTGACGGCGCTTCGCCTCCTGCAGGGCTTCGCGGCCGGCGGCGAGATCGGAGGAGCCGCCTCGCTCTCCACGGAGTCCGCACCCTCACGCCGTCGCGGTCTGTTCGGCTCCGCGACCGCGATCGGAATCTCCCTCGGACTCGCGGCCGCGGCGGCCACGATCGCCACGCTCAGCGCCCTCACTTCCCCCGAGCAGATGAACAGCTTCGGTTGGCGCGTCCCGTTCCTCATCGCGGCGCCGCTCCTGGTGGCGGCCGTGCTGTATCGGATGCGAGTCGAGGATTCCCCCGTGTTCACGGAAATGGTGCAGCGGGCCGCTCCGCCGAAGGCGCCCGTGTCGGAGGTCCTGCGGACGCACAAGGCCTCGGTCCTCCGGGTCGTCGGCATCGCCTACTCGACGATGACCACGGGCGGCATCGCCTCGGTGTACATGCTCGTGCACCTCTCGGCCGTGCTGAAGTACCCGCTGACCTGGTCGCTGTGGCTGATCGTGCTGATCGTGCTCACGCCGCTCGTGGCCACTCCCTGGGCGGGTGCGCTCAGCGACCGGTTCGGCAGGCGTCGCGTCCTCGCGGCCGGCATGGCGGGTTTCCTCGTGCTCGCGGTGCCGTGTTTCTGGGCGATGCAGCAGGGTTCCCTGACGCTCGCCGTCGTCGCAGCGCTCGTGCTGAACGTGCCGTTCAGCATCCAGCAGGGCGTTGTCTACACCCAGTACTCCGAACTCTTCCCCACCCGAGTGCGCTACACGGGCATCTCTCTCGGGTTCAACGTCGGCGGCGTCATCGGCACCGGCCTGGTGTCCCTGATAGCGACGTGGCTGGTCAGCGCCACCGGGCTCACCATCGCCCCGGCCTTCTACATCATGTTCGCCGCCAGCGTGGGACTGCTCGTCACCGGGACGATGCCCGAGACCTCGCGCGGCGACCTGGCAGGGGAGCAGGAGCCGACGACGCCCGTCCACGGCGCTGCGGCGAAGCAGACCGAGGCCGTCCGGTGACAGTCGTGCCCACCCCGGGCCGCGGCCTGAAGAGGGATCGATGAGAAGGCTTGACGACCAACGCGTGATCCTCACCGGCGCGACCGGGGGCATCGGCACGGTGATCGCCGAGCGGCTCGTTGCCGAGGGCGCCTCGGTAGCGCTCACCGACGTCGACGGCGACGCCTGCGCAGAACTCGCGGCACGACTGGACGGCGACACACTTCCCGTCCGCCTCGATGTGACCGCCGAGGACGCCTGGCGTTCCGTCGTGCTGGCCGTGCGGGAACGATGGGGCGCGGCGCACGTGCTGGTCAACAACGCCGGCATCGGGAGTCTCGGGACCGTCGGGTCGGAGACCCGCGAGCGCTGGGACCAGGTGGTCGCCGTCGACCAGCTGGGCACCTGGCTGGGGATGAAGCACGTCGGCGCCGAGATCGAACGCAGCGGCGGCGGCGCGATCGTCAACATCGCGTCGATACTCGGCGCCACCGGTGGACTCGCCAACAGCTTCTCGTACGCGGCGGCCAAAGGCGCGGTGCGATCGATGACGATGAACGCGGCCTTGCACTGGGCCACCCGCGGGGTGCGCGTGAACGCGGTCGTACCCGCTTTCATCGGCACCGCGCCACTGCTGGAGCGCTACGGCGGGACCGAACGGCACACCGCGATGCTCGCCAACACGCCCATGGGGCGGCTCGGGCGCCCCGAGGAGGTCGCCGCAGCAGTCGCCTTCCTGGCGAGCGACGACTCCGGGTACACGACGGGATCGGAGATCTATGTCGACGGCGGCTGGTCGGCCCGCTAGGGCGCAGCACGGCCGGCGCTTCCCGCCGAGCCGGCCGCGTACCGCGCCTCCCCGCTGCCCGCTCCCGTTCGTCCTCGAAGCGGAGGCCGGTGCCGCGTTCGGGCGGCCGGGCCGGGAGCGCCGAAGATTCTGCCGTTGCCCATGTGAATTCAAGGTACTGAGGTGGGGAGAGGGTCGTGCGGAGTGCGCAGATGCAAGTTGTCGATTACCCCGAGGGACCTGTGCGGCCGGAACACTTCGAAGTCGTCGAGGTGGACGTCGCAGACCCCGGGCCCGGTCAGGTGCTGGTGCGCAACACCTGGACATCGGTGGATCCGGGCCTGCGCCTCAGACTCCGGCCGTCGGCTCCCGTCGGGTACTTCTCGTCGTTCCGGCCGGGTACCGCGATGGACGGCATTCTCACGGTCGGCCAGGTGATCGAGTCCCGGGCGCCGGGCTTCGAGCCCGGCAACACGGTGTGGCACTCCTACGGGTGGCGCGAGCACGCCGTGGTCGACGCCTCCGAGCAGGCGATGAACGGCATCGGCGACCTGCGCGTCCTCGACGTCGACAACGTGGCGCCGAGCTGGTACCTCGGGCCGCTCGGGGCCATCGGGCTGACGGCGTACAGCGGGCTGTCGGTGGCCGGAGCCCTCGAACATGGGGAGACGGTGTGGGTTTCCGCGGCGGCGGGTGCCGTGGGCTCGCTCGCGACGCAGATCGCGACCCGGCTGGGGCACCGGGTGATCGCCAGCGCCGGATCCGCGGAGAAGGTCGCCTGGCTCGTCGACGAGCTCGGCGTGGCCGACGCGTTCGACCACCGGGAAGAGCTGCCGGCGGTCGCACTGCCCCGGCTGGCGCCCGGAGGTCTCGACGTCTACTTCGACAATGTCGGCGGGGACCATCTGGCGGCGGCCCTGGACAACTTGCGCATGTTCGGCCGGGTCGCGCTCTGCGGCTCCGTGTCCGACTACGAGTCGGAGCCGCGGGTGCCGAGGAACCTCTTCCTTGCCACGGCGAAGCACCTCACGCTCACAGGCTTCCGCGGCAGTCTCCACCTCGACCTGCTTCCGGAGATGCAGCGCCGCGTTGGCGGCTGGCTGCGTGACGGCAGCATCACCTACCGCGAGACCGTGTACGAGGGCTTGGCCCAAGCGCCCCGGGCTCTCGCGGACTTGCTCGCGGGGCGCACGCTCGGCAAGACGCTGGTACGCCTGTGAGAGCCGGAGCCTCTCAGGCCGTCACCGCGGATTCCTCGGCCAGAAGCACGAGCACCAGCGCCTCCGCCATGCAGGCGGGTTTCGCCGACCCCTCCGCCTCCGCCGTGTAGCGGATCCGGCCGAGCACACCGGGACCGTCGATGCTTGCCGTAAAGGCTTCCTAATGTGAATTCACTTCAAATAGAGTGCACTGCGCCGGCGTGACCTGACCAGACAGCTGAGGAGTTCTTGATGGGGATGAACAGCACGAGCACCGGAGGGACCGAGAAGATCCTCGTCCTCGACGGAGCACGCACCCCGATCGGCAGCTTCGGTGGGATGTTCAAGGACGTGCCGGCGCACGAGCTCGGCGCGACCGCGGTCCGAGCGGCGCTCTCGCGCTCGGGCGTCGCTGCCGACGACGTTCACGAGGTGGTGATGGGCTGCATAGGCCAGGTCGGACCTGACGCCTACAACGCCCGCCGTGTCGCCCTCACCGCCGGCCTCCCGGACCGGGTTCCGGCGTACACCGTGAACCGTCTGTGCGGCTCGGGCCTGCAGGCGGTGTGGTCCGCGGCCATGCAGATGCGATGGGGAGGGGTGGACGTCGCCGTCGCGGGCGGCGACGAGTCGATGACCCGGATGCCGTTCTACGACTTCGCCGCCCGCAGCGGCTACAGGCTGGGCAACCGCGAGCTGGTCGACGGCACCGTGATGATGCTGACCGACCCGTTCCACGGTGTCCACATGGGGCTGACGGCCGAGAGGGTCGCGTCGAAGTACGACGTCTCCCGCCGGCAGCAGGACGAGTTCGCTGTGGAGTCGCAACGGCGGGCCGCGAGAGCCGAGGCGCTGGCGGCGTTCGCCGAGGAGATCGTCCCCGTCGAGGTCGGCGGCCGGAAGCCTTTCACGGCGGAGCAGGACGAGCACCCGAAGCCGCAGACCACGATCGAGACGCTGGCGGGGCTCCGCCCGGCGTTCGCCGAGAACGGCACCGTCACCGCCGGTAACGCCTCGGGCGTCAACGACGGGGCCGCGGCCCTGGTGCTCGCGCGCGAGTCGGTCGCCACCGAGCGCGGACTGACCGGGCTGGTCTCGCTGGAGGCCGTCGCCACCGCGGCCATGGAGCCGGAGCTGATGGGATACGCGCCGGTCCTCGCCCTGCGGAAACTGTTCGAGCAGACCGGCACGTCACCGTCCGACATCGGCATCATCGAGCTCAACGAGGCCTTCGCCGCCCAGGCGGTCGCCTGTGTCAGGGATGCCAAGCTCGACCCCGAGCGGGTCAACCCCTACGGCGGCGCGATCGCGCTCGGCCATCCGGTCGGCGCCACGGGGGCCAACCTGACCCTGCGGGTCGCCAGAGACCTGGTCCGCCGCGATCTCGAGCTGGGCGTCGTGACCATGTGCATCGGCGGCGGGCAGGCCCTGGCCGCCCTGTTCCGGCGGGTCTGAGGCCATGGGCGCCGCAGTGGAGTACGACGCCGCGGGCGGCGTCGGGAGGATCGTGCTGAACCGGCCGGAGGTCTCCAACGCCGTCGACCTGTCGACCGCCGCCGCCTTCGGCGCGGCCGTCGACGCGGCGGCCGCGGACGAGTCCGTCCGGGTGCTGCTGGTCTCCGGAGCCGGGTCCCGGTTCTGCTCCGGTGGTGATGTCGCCTCGATGCTGGCCGACGACGACCGGGCGGCGTATCTGGAGAGCCTCGCCGGCGAGTTGGACGCCGCACTGCAGCGGCTGCTCGCCCTGGAGCGGCCAGTGGTCGCCGCCGTCCATGGTGCCGTCGCCGGCGCGGGGCTGGCGGTGATGCTCAGCTGCGACCTCGTCGTCGCCGACGAGGAGACCCGGTTCCTCAGTGCGTACGCCGGTGTCGGGCTCACCCCGGACTGCGGGCTGTCCTGGCTCCTGCCGCGGTCGGTCGGCCAGACGCGGGCCCTCGAGCTGCTGCTCACGCCGCGTGTCCTGGCCGCCGACGAGGCGCGGGACTGGGGACTGGTCACCAGGCTCGCTCCCGCGGGCACGGCCCTGGCCGAGGCCGAGCGACTGGCGACGGCGCTGGCGGCCGGTCCGCCGTACGCCCTCGGCCAGGCGCGCCGCCTGTCGCGCAGTGCCTGGGACCAGAACCGCGCCGCCCTCGGACGGGACGAGGCGCGGACGATCGCGCGCGCGGTGGAGACCGCCGAGGCGCGCGAGCGGCTCGAGAGATTCACCGGCCGCTCAGGCCGGCCGGAGGTATCGACGATCGGCTCGACGGATGTCCCAAGGGGCGTGTGACGGTTTCGGGCATCGTGTCGTGGTGATCAAGGGCGCTGCCCGGGGGATCGGGTGCGGGTGTGCGGCCCGCTGCGCCGAGGAAGGTGCCCGGGGCGCAGGGGGCGTCCTGGCGACTCTCATGAGAGCCCTGTGGCTTGGTCCGGCGCTGCGGGGGCCACGACCGATTGCGCGGCGCCGCAGCGGCTGGTCGGGAGGGCGCTGTCCGCCGGCATCGGCAACACCGGCCGCCGCCGCGATGTCCGTGGAGGGCCGGGCAGGCGTGGCGGCGTTTGTCGCCGGGCATCGAACCCGACTCCGTCCGACCGGGACGGCGCCGCACGGACCCTGAATTCGTAGCCGACCTGAACTTGGGTCTACCCTCGGACGACCGGACGGTGATCGGTACCGTCTTGGATGGTGAGGGAGACAGGCAATGGCAAGGGCGCGGATCGTGGATCCGGAGGAGGGGCCCAGGTCGAAGCGCAGCGCGATTCTCGTGGCTGCCGTGGAGCGGTTCGGGGAGGACGGCTACGAGAACACCAAGTGGTCGGAGGTGGCCGACCGAGTGGGTATCGGGCAGACCGCCCTCTACCACTACTTCGAGTCCAAGGCCCACTGCCTGCTCACCATCATGCGCCAGGAACTGCAGCGCTCCCACGACCAGTTCGTGGAGGCCACCGCCGACGAGACGGACCCGGTGGAGGAACTGCGCGCAGCGGTCCGGTCCGCCTTCGCGGTCACCGAGCAGGAGATCCGCCAGATGCGCATCCTCCAGGCCAACATGTCCCTGCTCGCCGTCCCGCGGAAGTCCAAGCGTGAGGAGACCGAGCGCGTCGCGGCCCGCCAGCTGGTCCAGATGGTCGAGCGGGACTGGACGAGCCTGCTGATGCGCGGCATGTCCAAAGGCGGCTTCCCGGTCCGTGACGCGCACACCCTCGGCCTCGCCGTCCTCGGCATGATCGTCAGTGTCTGGCGATGGTACCGCCCGACCGGCGCGATCCCGCTGCCGGAGATCAGCGAGATGATCGAAGGATGCGTGGTGAGGATGGTCGCGGACCAGGCGTGTTGATCACGAGCGTGGTGCACGCTCGTTGGAGTTGATCAGGGCGAAGGCCTCCGGTGTGCGCAGTTGTCCAGCACTGCACCGCACACCGGAGGTCTTCGTTTTTCACCGCGATGCCCGGCCGACCGTTCCGCGGCGGCCGTACGCCGGGCCACGGGTCGGCCGCGTCGGGTGACGTCCGGCCCCTTGTCGGCGGCGCGGCTGCTGCCGTACAGTCGATTGAACTGAACTCAAGTTACTTGTGGGGTTGAGGGAGAGCGATCGGCAATGGTGCTTCGCGAATACATGGCCCGCATGGACGGCCAGGACCCGGAAAAGGCCCTCGAACTGCTGGAACCCGGCTTCCGGTTTCTCATCTCCCTGCCTGGCGGCCAACGCAGCGGCACCTCCCGCGAGGACTTCGCCGCCTACATCTCCGGGCGCAACGCCGTGGACCGCCGGCACGAGATCGTGCGGTACGCCGTCGACGGCGATGTCGAGACCGCGTACGGCTTCGTCGTCGACGAGGGCGTGACCACGGGAGCCTTCCTGTCCGCCGTGCGGGTCTCACCGGCCGGGCTGATGGCCGGCTACCAGTCGTTCTTCACCCCCGACTTCGACCTGGTGGACCGGCCGTGAACGCGCCGTCCACGTCCGTCGCACCGTTCCTGACCACCTGGTTCGGCATCCTCGACAGTGACGACGCCGACCGGATCCTCGACCTGATCAGCGACGACTTCTCCTTCTCGATCCTGTTCTCCACCGGCGGCGACGCCGGCACCGACTTCCACGGCGGCCGCGCGGAGATGGAGGGGTACCTCGCCCAGCGTGAGGTCGGCGTCCGCACCCACCACCCGCTCACGGCCTCCACCATCGGCCGGGACGAGCTGTACCTCGGTGAGGTGCGCAGGTCGGGCGCACCGGAGGCGACGTTCGTGGCCTGGGCCCGACTGGACGACGAGGGCCGGGTACGGCGGCTGTTGATCGGGCGCTCGCCCGCGGTCCTGTTCACGTGATCACCCCGGGAGGCGCGATGCTTGAGGAGGGCAGGGTGTACAACCTCGTCCGTCCGGCCGCCCGAGTGGACGCAGGAACGGTTCATCGACTGGTGGCGCGGCGAGCCAACCGCACTCACCCGGCACCTGCCCGGCCTCAGGCCATGGCGCCACACCGACATCGACGCGGCCCTCGACCGCGCTGCGAGGGCTGGGGTGTACTGTGCGGCGAAGCCGGTGGAGGTGACGGATCGTGAAGTCCACATCCACTGCGTTCAGTTGACCCATCCGTCGGTCGAAGTTCCGCCCGTACTCGCGGTTTTGTGCGTCCTCGCTCCTGCCGTCTGGCCGTGGCCACCACCGCCCCAGCCGACCTCGCCGAGATCGCCCGCCGCTACGGCTTGCGGGCGGCGGTCGAGCAGAGCTGCAAGCAAGTCAAGGACGAACTGGGCCGGGCCGACTTCCAGGTCCGCTCCGACCGCGCCGTCCGCCGCCACCAGACCCTGGTCAGGTGCGTCTTCTCCTTCTGCTGGGACCGGTGGTCCGCGCCACCCGGACCCGGTGGACGCCACCGCGCCGGATCCATGTCCCGAGGAGGGGACAGAGAGGGGAGCCGGGCCAACTCCACCGGCCCCAACTGCGTTGCCGTCCCAGGGCCTTACGCGCCACCCATTCCTGGCTCACCCCTTCGCCACCCTGATCGACGCGGTCACCACCGGACACGGCATCGACCTCTGCCGCCGGACTTACGAGCTACCGGTGGTCGACGATGTCCCGCGGTCGCCGTCCCGCCAGGAAATCGGCCACGTTCTGCACGGCGGCCAGGGCGATGCGGATCAGGGTTTCGCGGGTCACCCCGCCGACGTGCGGTGAGAGCACCACGTTCGGTGACTTGAGGAGGCGCAGGGCCGGGGTGGGTGGTTCGGGGTCGAAGACGTCGATGCCCGCCCCGGCCAGGGCGCCCTTTTCCAGCGCGTCCGCGAGGGCGTCCTGGTCGATGAGGGCGCCCCGCGCCGTGTTGATCACGAACGCCGTCGGCTTGAGGAGGGCGAGCCATTCGGCGTCGAGCAGATGCCGGGTCTCGTCGGTGAGCGGTGCGTGCAGGGAGACGTAGTCGGCCGTGCGCAGGAGCTCGTCGAGCGGGACATGGCGGGCCCCGCCGAACCGGGCCTCCGTCTCCTCGGACAGCCTGCGGCGACCGGCGTAGACGATGCTCATGTCGAACGCGACCGCGCGGCGGGCCACTTGCTGCCCGATGCCGCCGAGTCCGACGATGCCGAGCGTCTTGCCACTCAGTTCGGTGAGGGACCGCTGCAGTCGGGGCAGCGCCCAGTCCGCCTCGACGAGCGCCGTGTGCGCGGGGATCAGCTGCTTGGCCAGCGCCAGCATGAGGGCGAAGGTCTGCTCGGCCACGTTCTGCGACTCGGCGCCGCTGGAGCCGATGTTGCACACGAGTACGTCCCGGGCACGGGCGGCCTCCACGTCGACGTAGTCGAAGCCGTGGCTCGCGCACTGCACCAGCTTCAAGCCCGGTGCGGCGGCGAGGTGTTCGGCGGTCACGGGGGAGAGGGCCGTGATGATCACGTGTGCGGCGCGGAGGGCGGCCGGGTCCTCGTCGGTCGCCTCGACGACGGAGACGTTCGCCTCGCCGGGAAAGAGCGTGGCGAGTCCGGCGCCGGCGGCGCGGCCTCCTACGTGCGGGGCGATGACGGCGAGAACGTTCTTCGGGGCGGTGGTCATACGGATTCCTCGACGAGGTCGGCGGGGCCGATCGTGGCGGGTGTGGCGTGTCCGGACAGGGCGAGCGTGAGGTCGAGCTCCGCGAGCAGACAGCGGATCACATGCTCGACGCCCGGCTGTCCGTCGAGACCGAGCCCGTACACGTACGGCCGCCCCAGGAGCACAGCCTGCGCGCCGAGCGCGAGTGCCTTGAAGACGTCGTCGCCGGTGCGCACGCCGCTGTCGAACAGGACTGTCAGCCGGTCGCCGACCGCCTCGGCCACCCGGGGCAGGGCGTCGGCGGCCGCGACGGAGCCGGCCACCTGGCGGCCGCCGTGGTTGGAGACGACCACGCCGTCCATCCCGGCGTCGGCGGCCTGCCGGGCGTCGTCCGGGTGCAGGATGCCCTTGAGGACGATCGGGCCGTCCCAGTTCTCCCGCAGGAACGCCAGGTCCGGCCAGGTCTTGCCGGGGTCGGCGAACATGCCGACGAAGTGCAGTACGGCTGCGTTCGGGTCCTCGTGGACCGGCTTGGCGAGGCCCGCCTGGAAGGCCGGGTCCGAGAAGTAGTTCGCGGTGCCGACGCCGTGCAGGAAGGGGAGATAGGCCTGGTCGAGGTCGCGGGGGCGCCAGGCCAGCAGGGGCGTGTCGAGGGTGACGACCAGCGCCGTGAACCCGGCCGCCTTCGCCCGGTTCAGGAAAGACCGCGTCACCTCACGGTCCTTGGCCCAGTACAGCTGGAACCAGCGCTCCGCGTCGCCCATCGCCTCCGCGACCTGCTCCATCGGCGTGCTGGACGCCGAGGACAGGATGTACGGCACGCCCTGCGCGGCGGCGGCACGGGCGGCCGCGGACTCGGCGTCCGGGTGCATGATCGACAGCACGCCGACCGGCGCCAGGGCCAGCGGGGCGGGCAGCGCGCGGCCCAGCACCTCGACGGACAGGTCCCGCTCGTGCACGTCCCGCAGCATCCGCGGCACGATCCGGCGCCGTCCGAGCGCCGCCCGGTTCGCGCGCGCCGTGCTGCCGTCGCCCGCGCTGCCCGCGACATAGCCGACGGGCCCGGGGCCGAGCCGTTGCTCGGTCA
Organism: Streptomyces sp. NPDC051172; assembly: GCF_040682555.1. Lineage (NCBI taxonomy): Bacteria > Bacillati > Actinomycetota > Actinomycetes > Kitasatosporales > Streptomycetaceae > Streptomyces > Streptomyces sp. NPDC051172. Next base: position 16,824 of record NZ_JBFBBE010000045.1, on the reverse strand, counting down.
GCTCCTCCAGCCGGGTCAGATCGGTGGGCAGCCTCGGTACGGCGCCCGACATCCCGCCCAGATAGATCTCGTACTGGAAGTCCGCCCAGTGCTTGGCCATGGGTACGTCCCGCCCCTCGTCGCTGAGTACGCGTTGCACCCCGACGATACTGGCGAGTAGGCGCAGGTGCGTCCACCGGGGTGGACCCGTGGATCAAGGCCGGATCGCACGGCCGCGCGGCGCCACCTCTTCAACTTCCGCTCCCGGCCCCGTGATCGGCGGCACCGCGACCTCGACGGTGCGGGCCAGCCGCGCACCCTGCGGCCCGTACACCGCACGCGGCTCGGGGAAGATCCGCAGCAGCGTCAGATACAGCACGGCGGCCACCACCAGCGACAGCGGCAGGCTGACGTCGATGCCGTTCGCGAGGTCGCCCAGCGGACCCACGAACTGCCCCGGGATGTTCGTGAACAGCACGCCGATCAGCGCGGACACCCACCACGCGGTCATGCCCCGCCAGTTCCAGCCGTGCGCGAACCAGTAACGGCCGCCGCGCTGACGGCGGTTGAAGACCTGGAGGGCCTCCGGGTCGTACCAGCCGCGCCGGGTGAAGAAGCCCAGCATCATGACGACCATCCACGGCGTGGTGCACGTGATGATCATCGTGGCGAAGGTGGAGATGGACCGGACGAGATCGAGCCCGAACCGGCCGATGAAGATGAACGCGATCGACAGGACGCCGACCAGCACGGTCGCCTGCACCCGCGACAGCCGCGGGAACACGGAGGAGAAGTCGAGCCCGGTGCCGTAGAGCGAGGTCGTTCCCGTGGACATGCCGCCGATCAGGGCGAGCAGACACATCGGCAGGAAGTACCAGGTCGGCGAGATGGCGAGCAGCCCGCCCACGAAGTCGGGGGTGGCCGGGTCGACATACTTCGGGGCCTTCGCGGCGATGATGCTCGCGGTCGCCAGACCGAAGACGAACGGCAGCAGCGTCGCGATCTGCGACAGGAACGCGGCACCGATCACCCGGCGGCGCGGGGTGCCCGCCGGGATGTAGCGCGACCAGTCGCCGAGAAACGCCCCGAACGACACCGGGTTGGACAGCACGATCAGCGCCGCGCCGATGAACGACGGCCAGAACAGGGACCTCGTCGCCGCGTCCGCCGTGCCGGTGAAGACACCGGCGTACGACGGGTCGAAGTCGCCGGCGAAGGCGATCGCGCCGAGCAGGAACAGCACGGTCGCCGAGGCCACCGCGACCTTGTTGACGAACAGCATGAACCGGAACCCGTACACGCACACCGCGAGGACCAGGCCGGCGAACAGCGCGTACGCGAAGACGTACGAGAGATTGCTGCGCTGCAGGCCGAAGAGCCGGTGCGCACCGCCGACCAGGGCGTCCCCGGAGCTCCACACCGAGATCGAGAAGAACGCGACCGCCGTCAGCAGCGACAGGAACGAGCCGACCACCCGGCCGTGCACGCCCAGGTGCGCGGAGGACGAGACGGCGTTGTTGGTGCCGTTGACCGGGCCGAACACCGCCATCGGGCACAGGATCAGCGCGCCCGCGAGGACGCCGAGGAGGGTGGCGGCGAGGCCCTGCCAGAAGGAGAGGCCGAAAAGGATCGGAAAGGCGCCCAGGACGCAGGTGGAGAACGTGTTGGCGCCGCCGAAGGCGAGCCGGAACAGGTCGAGCGGGGTCGCGGTGCGGTCCCCGTCGGGAATGCGCTCGACGCCGTGGGCCTCGACCTCGGTGAGGGACGGCGGCGCGCCGGGGGAGTCGGACGAGGGCGCGGACAAGGTGGCTCCAGCGGGGGGCGGGGCGGCGGTGGAGCGCGTGGTGGCGCGGCGGGGTGGACGGCCGGTCGCCGCCGCGGGGGTGTGCGGCGGGCATGGCGGCCGTCCTCTCGACGGTCTGCCGACCGTAAGGCGGCCTGCAGGACCCGCACCAGAGGACGGTTCATCCATCTTCTGCGTGGTGAGTGTACGAAACCTCCATCAGTCGTCGTCGGCCGACGTGTCCGTCGAACGGTCCGCGGTGGCGTCCTGCGGTTCCGTGTCGGGGCCCTGTGCCCGCACCCGCTGGACGTGTTCGAGGGATGCACGCAGCTCGGCGAGCCAGTCGTCGGTGTGCCGCTGCACCAGGCGCACACACCAGGCGAGGGCGTCGCTGCGGCTGCGGGCGACCCCGCCGGCGATCAGGGTGTCGAGGACCTGGCGCTCCGGCTGGCGCAGCCGGGTCATCACGGGCGCGGCCACGTGGGTGAACAGGGCGCGCTCGCCGCCGCACTCCACGCCCCAGGAGACCTTCCGGCGGAAAAGGTGCTCGGCCTCGCGGGCCACTTCGATGCGTGCCTCCCGGGTGCGCTCCCGGAACTCCTGGATCCTGCCCTGGACGGCGGCCTCCTGTTCGGCGTCCGAAGCGCCCTCGGCGAGCCGGGGTGCGGGAATGCGACCGATCACGGTGATCTCCTCACGGTCGACCGTGAGCTCGACCGGCTCCTCGAAGAGGTCCTCGGGCAGCCGACCGGCGAACCAGCCGCGCAGCTTCTCTCGTTGCTCTGGCGTAATCATGTAATGACCATTACTCGACAGGGTCATGAACGCAAGGGGATGCGGGGGAGTCCGCCGAGAGCTCAACCGGAATGTTTCAGGCCTATTAACGAGGCGCAGGAAATCAGCCACTTGGCTGCTTCGGGCGATCAAGAACCGCTCAGTTCCGGGGTTCATGCGGTCGAACTCTGTAACTTCGCGCCACTGATTCAACACGCAAGGTTACTGAAACGCATGGGGTCGAGGTGTTTTTCCGCGGCGGACTCGGCAGACTCGCGCTCGCCGGTCCGGCACCAACCGGAACGGGTCGGCACACCCTCGAATCCTGCGGAAGGATGCACACAATGCGGAACACCGCGCGCTGGGCAGCCACCCTCGCCCTCACGGCCACCGCCGTCTGCGGACCCCTGACCGGGTCCGCGCTCGCCGCCCCGGCCGCCGCGCCCGCCTCGCTCTACGCCCCCTCGGCCCTGGTGCTCACCGTCGGCCACGGCGCAAGCGCGGCCGCCGCGACCCCGCTGCGGGCCGTCACCCTGAACTGCGCCCCGACGGCCTCCGGCACCCACCCGGCCCCGGCCCTCGCCTGCGCCGAACTGCGCGGGGTCGGCGGTGACATCGACGCCCTGAGGGCACGAGACGGCGTGATCTGCAACAAGCTGTACGACCCGGTCGTCGTCACGGTCGACGGCGTGTGGCAGGGCAAGCGCGTCTCCTACGAACGGACCTTCGGCAACGAGTGCGTGAAGAACTCCTACGGGACCGGAGTCTTCGCGTTCTGAGAGACCGGGATCGCGGAGTCCTCGTGCACACCTGAAGAGGCACGCAGTTTGGGGAGTGCGAGTCCCTTGTCGCGGGTACCCGTCGATCTCGCTCCAGGGGTCGGCAGGGCGGAGTGGGGCCGCCCGCCGACTCCTGGCATCAGTTCCGCCCCTCCCCGGGGATCGCGGGGAGGGGCGGAAAACGTCCCAGCAGTCCCGCACCGCTCAGCAGCCGGCGGATGCCGGGTGCTTCGGAGACGATGCGCAGTCGACCGCCGCGCTCCCGGGCCCGCGACTCGGCCCGGCACAGCACACGCAGGCCCGAGCAGTCGAAGAACTCGACCTCCCGCAGGTCGACCAGCACATCCGGCACCGGCCGCGCGGTTGCCGCGTCCAGGTGTTCCCGGAGGAACTCCGCGGTCGCCAGATCGATCTCACCCGCGACCATGACCACGGTGAACCGGCTGCCGGCCCGAGTGCGGGCATGAGTGTTCGCCGCGGGTGGTTCGCAGGCGCGGTCGTCCGCATGCGGCGTCATGTCCGCTCCACCTAGGCAAAGGGCGCATTCGGTCTCGGTAGTTACCCCGACCGGCGAGGGAGCATCCCCGACACGCCCAGCGCAAGATCTGGTTCACCCGACCTGGTGAATTGCGGTGGAGGTGCTTGACATTTCGCGCGCGCGACGACTCAGGGCTGTTGGTTCAGGGGGTCGGGGTGGCTATGCGCAGAGGCACCGGGTCGAGGGACGGGGGCGCCTCGTCAAGACTGTTGATCTTCGTCCACCAGGATGTGCCGTCCTCGATCTGGCGCAGCAGGACGCCTTCACGGATCGCCCAGGGACAGATCGTGACCACTTTGAGGCCGGTCAGCTTCATCGAGGTGTGGGCGACCACCGCGCCGGCCAGGCTCTGCTCGGCGCGCGGCGCGGAGATGCCGGGGAGTCGGGCGCGTTCGGCGGCCGGCAGTGCGGCCAGCCGGCCGACGGCGGCCCGTAGGTCCGAGCGCTTCAACTGCCGTTCCACGAACGGGCCGTGGCGCCCGGGCGGCGCCCCGCACAGCCGTCCCAGCTGCTGGAAGGTGCGCGAGGTGGCCACCGCCGTGCGCGGGCCCTCCCACCGGATCCGCGCGGCGACGTCCCGCAGCTGGTGCCGGACCTTGCGGCGCAGCGTCCGCACCTGGTCCTGCGGCGGCGGATCCTGTCCCTGGAAGAACTCATGGGTGAGCCGTCCCGCGCCCAGCGGCAGCGAGGCCACGAAGTCGGGCAACCGGCCGCGCCCGAAGGCCACTTCGAGGGAACCGCCGCCGATGTCCAGCAGAGCGAGCGGCCCCGACCGCCAGCCCATCCAGCGCCGCGCCCCGAGGAAGGTCAGCTCGGCCTCGACCTCGCCGGGCAGCGTGCACAACCCGACCCCGGTCCGGGACCGGACGGTGCGCAGCACCTCCCGCCGGTTCGGAGCGGCACGCACCACGGCCGTCGCAAAGGCAAGCGGTGCGGTCGCACCCCACCGGGCCGCCGTCCGGCTCGCGTCGGTGACCGCCCCGGCGATGCGGTCGATGTCCTCCTCGGAAATGTTGCTCCCCGGCCTCACGTGTTCCGACAGCCGCAGACGCCACTTGGCGGTGTGGACCGGCAGCGGCACCCCGCCCTCGGCGTCCGCCACAACCAGCCTGACCGTGTTCGATCCCACATCCACCACGCTGATCCGCATGGGCCAGGGGGTACCCAAATCCGGGCAGGCCAACGCCCGTCAGTCACCGCGCCAGGGTGTCATCCGAGGCAACCAGCCCGGCACCGCGCGCCGGTAGCGGGTGTAGTCGGCGCCGAAGCGGCGGGTCAGCGCGGGCTGCTCGTACCACGTTGCGAACGCCCACATCGCCCCTCCCGCGAGGACGTCGTACCCGAACAGCACCGGCCGGGCGAGCAGCAGGCCCTGACCGCCGATCGCCGCGACCACCGCGACGTACATCGGATTGCGTACGTACCGGTACAGCCCGCCCACCACCAGGTGCTCGGTCGGCGCGACCGGCGCAGGAGTGCCCAACCCCTCGGTCAGGAAGCGCAAGAAGGCGGACAGCAGGACGACCGCCCCAGCTGCCAGGGGCACCAGGCCGAGCACGCGCACGGGCGGCCACCAGTCGCCCGCCCGCCAGCCGGTCAGCCACCACGGCAGCAGGACGACCACGGTGCCGGGTGCGAGGAAGAGGAAGAGCGTGGACCCGAGTGCCGCCCGCGTTTTACCCATACGGCCACCATGGCAGCGAAGAGGGGCCGCCGTCTCCCTGCGGACGGCGGCCCCTCGGACCGGTGCGGCTCGAGCCGGTGCGGCTCAGGTCGGATCGATCACATGTGGACGACCGGTGCGGCGTTCGCGTCCTGCTCCGGCACCCCGCGGCGGAAGAGCACGAAGGCGATCACGGCGCCGACGGCGAACAGGCCCGCCGACCACCAGAAGGCCGTGGTGTAGCTCTCGATCGTCGCCTGGGCCCGCACCAGCTTGCTGGTCGCGTCCTTGCCGGACAGGTAGTCGGTCGCGGCGCTCGCAGCAAGGGTGTTCAGCAGGGCCGTTCCGATCGAACCGCCCACCTGCTGCATCGCGTTGACGGTGGCGGAGGCGACGCCCGCGTCCTCGGCGGCCACCCCGGCGGTGGCCAGCTGCATCGCCGCCGGCATCACCAGGCCGAGGCCCACGCCGGTCACGATCAGCTGCGGCAGCACCGCGCTGACGTAGCTGGAGCCGACGCCGATCCCGGTCAGCCAGGCCATGCCGACCGCGGCGATCGTGAAGCCCAGCGGGACGACGACCTTCGGCCCGATCCGCGGCACCAGGGCCGTGGTGCCGAGCTGCGCCGCCACCATCAGCGCACCGACCATCGGCAGGAACGCCACACCGGTCTTCGTCGGGCTGAAGCCCAGGTTCAGCTGCAGGTAGTAGGTGAGGAAGAGGAACACACCGAACATGCCGCCGCCGGAGATCAGCACGGCGAGGAACGAGGCCGCCCGGTTGCGGTCCAACAGGATGCGCAGCGGCAGCAGCGGGTGCGCGGCCTTGGTCTGCCACCAGGCGAAGGCCGCGAGCAGCACACCGCCCGCGATCAGGAAGCCCCAGGTCAGACCCGAACCCCAGTCGTGCGTCTCGGCGTTGGAGAAGCCGTAGACAAGGGAGAACAGACCGCCGGCGACCAGCAGCGTGCCCGGCGCGTCCAGCTTGGAGTTCTCCGCGTCGCGGTGGTTGGTCAGCAGCAGCCAGCCGCCCACGAAGGCGACGACGGCGATCGCGACGTTCACGTACAGCGTCCAGCGCCAGTCGAACGCGTCGGTCAGCACACCGCCGAGCAGCAGACCCACCGCGCCGCCGGCGCCGGCGATGGCACCGTAGACGCTGAATGCCCTGGCGCGCTCGCGGGCATCGGTGAAGGTCGTGTTGAGGAGGGAGAGCGCGGCCGGCGCGAGCAGTGCGCCGAAGGCTCCCTGGAGGGCACGCGCGGTGACCAGCATGCCGAAGCCGTTCGCTGCACCGCCGAGTGCGGAGACGCCGGCGAAGCCGACGACGCCTATGAGGAAGGCGGTCTTGCGGCCGAAGAGGTCGGCGATACGGCCGCCGAGCAGCAGCAGGGAGGCGAACGACAGCGCGTACGCGGTGACGATCCACTGCCGGTTGCCGTCGGAGAAGCCGAGGTCGGCCTGGGCCGAGGGCAGGGCGATGTTCACGATGGTGGCGTCAAGGACCACCATCAGCTGTGCGACGGCGACGACCGCGAGGATCCACCAGCGCTTCGACGAGGCGGCGGGCTCGGCCTCGACCGCCCGTCTGGGGGTGCTGTCGGTCAGGGTGTTCTGGGACATGGGAGAACCACTCCAGGGAAGTCGTTCGGGAAACCTTGAACGAAACGGTTTCGTACACCGGCAGACTAGGCCCTCCGCAAGCGAAACGGCAACGTTTCGCTAGGTGTGGCCTGCGTCTCATGCGGGCTGTCGTCGCGCCGCTCCTGGAGCGGCCGCGGCCTGTGGGGGAGATCGTGGAGGCGTGTGCACGGCCCCGACCCCGCCCCCAAGGACTGATCCACCATGGCCGCTGAACTCACCGGCATCTATCTGACCCTGGACGACGGCCGCACGGCCGTCCGCTTCAGCCGTAGCTACGGCCATCCCATCGAGCGCGTCTGGCAGTTCGTGACCGATGCCGAGGAACTCGCCCACTGGTTCCCGTCCCGGGCCGAGATCGACCCGCGCCCCGGCGGCACGATCAACTTCAGCGGTGATCCGAACATGCCCGAGTCCACGGGCCGGGTGCTCGCCCTCGACGAGCCGCGTCGCCTGTCCTTCGAGTGGGGCGGTGACGAACTGCACTTCGACCTGGAGGCGCTGGACGACAAGCGCACCCGCTTCACCCTCACCAACGTCCTCAAGGCCGCCGACACCGCCGCCCGCAACGGCGCCGGCTGGGAGGTGTGCCTGGCAGCCCTCGACGCGAGGGCGCAGGGGGAGCGGTTCGGGGGGCCGCACGCCGGGGTGGGCGCCCCCTGGAAGGACTTCTACGAGGGGTACATCGAGGCCGGTGTGCCCTCCGGGGCGCCGGTGCCCGGCCTCGAGTGACCCCTCATGCCATCTGCCGCCGCACCAGCTCGTGCAGCCGCCCGCCCGTGTCGGCGAGCAGCTGCGCGGGCGGGCCCTGCTGGGCGACCTTGCCGTCCTCCATCACGATCACGCGGTCCGCGTCCAGGACCGTGGACAGACGGTGCGCGATGACGACACGGGTGGCGTTGAGCGCCTTGGTCGACTCGATCACCGTGCGCTGCGTCTCGTTGTCGAGGGCGCTGGTCGCCTCGTCGAAGAAGAGGATCCGCGGCCGGCGGATCAGCGCCTGAGCGATCATGAGACGTTGGCGCTGGCCGCCGGAGACGGCGCCGCTGCCCTGGACGATGGTGTGCAGTCCCATCGGCATCCGCTTGATGTCCTCGGCGAGCCCCGCCATCTCGGCCGCCGCCATCGCCTCCTCCGGCGTGTACGGCTCGGTGCCGCAGATGACGTCCAGGATGGAGCCGGTGAACGGCTGCGCATGCTGCAGCACGACACCGCACTGCCGGCGCACCGCCGACTGGTCGAGCGCACCCAGGTCCTGGCCGTCGTACAGGACACTGCCCGAGACCGGCTTGTCGAAGCCGATCAGCAGCCTGAGCAGCGTCGACTTGCCGCAGCCGCTGGGGCCGACGATCGCCACGAACTCACCCGGGCGTATCTCGAAGGACACGTCGTCCAGGACCAGCGGACCGTCGTCCGTGTAGCGGAAGGACAGCCGCCGGGCCTCGATCGCACCGGACAGCGGGCCCGGCCGGGTGCTCGCCGTGCGCACCTCCGGCGTAGCCTCCAGCACCGGCTTGATCTCCTCGAACAGCGGCAGCGCGGCCACGGTGGAGACGAACGCACTGGTCAGCTGGGTGACGGAGGTCAGCACCATCGTCACCGAGGTGTTGAAGGTCAAGAACGCGGCCGCCGACATCACCCCGCGCGCCGGGCCTGCCAGCAGCATGAACATCAGCAGGGTGCACAGCGGCAGATAGACCGCGCCCATCACCGTGGTGAGGTTCTTGATGCGGCCGACCTTCTGCTGCAGTTCACGGCTGTGCGCGAACTCCGAGGCCCAGGCCGCATACGCGTAGTTCTCGGCCGCCGCCACCCGCAGCTTCGGCAGACCGCGCAGGGTCTGGAAGGCCTGGTTGTTCAGCTTGTTGCTGAGCACGACCAGCTTGCGCTGCCAGCGCACCTGCCACAGGCCGAGCCCGAGGAAGACGGCCGCGATGACGACGAGCATGCCGATCGCCGCCAGCGCCATCGAGGGGCTGTACCAGAACAGCAGCCCCAGGTTCATCGCACCGACGGTCACGGACTGGGCGATGACGGGCCCGAGCCCGGCCATCATGCGGCGGATCGAGCTGATGCCCATGGCCGCGCTGGCCAGTTCGCCGGTCGAGCGCTCGGTGAAGAACTTCGTCGGGAGCCTGAGCAGCCGGTCCCAGACGGCCGGCTGGAGCGTGGCCTCGATCCGGCCCTCCAGACGGAGAATGGTGAGGTTCTCCAGCAGCATGAAGGCCGCCGCCACGATGCTTGTGAGCATTACGGCGAGGCAGACCTGTGCGATCAGGCCCGTCTGCGCCTTCGGGACGAACTCGCCCAGCACCCTGCCGGTGGCGATCGGCACCAGCGCGCCGATCACCACCGTCACCAGACCGCTCAACAGCAGGTTGGTCAGGTCGCCGCCGGTGCCGCGCATGCTGAACCGCAGCAGCCGCAGGGGGGTCAGGGTCCGTTCGGGCAGCGGGCGGTAGAACATCACCGCGCGCGGCTCGAACTCCTCCGCGTTGTCCTTCTCGATCGGCGTCTCACGCCCGGTCGACGGATGTACGGCCACGTAGCCGCCGCGCCGCCACAGCAGCGCGACCGGCGCACCCGACAGGGCCCGGTGGCCCACCAGCGGGCCGATGTTGTCCCGCCACCAGCGACCGTCCAGGCGTACGGCCCGGGCGCGGACGCGGGAGGCGATCGCCACCAGCTCCACCGGATCCAGGCGCTCGCTCTCGGTGCCGCTCTGGGCGGGTTCGGCAAGCGTGATCCCGGCCGCCTCGGCGACCAGCTTGCAGGCCGCATACGAGGCGTCCGCGTCGGCGGCCGTGGTGCGCTTGCCGGACGACTTGCCGATGGAGGCCAGCAGCGTGCGGTCGGCCTGGGCGCGGACCGCCTCACCGGCCTTGATCCCGGCGGCCGTCCGTGTCTCGTGGGTGCGCTCCAGCTGCTCGATCCAGCGGTCCAGCGTGGTCAGCAGGCGGTACTGCTGGTCGACCATGCTCTGCCAGACCGCCGGGTCCATCAGCAGGTCGGCGGCCGCCTCGGCGCCGTACAGCGAGCCGTACTGCACACTGCCGGGCGGCACCTGCATCCAGAACACGTCGTCGTCGGCCACCTCGGCGGCCGACCCCTCGGTCGCCATCGGCGCCTGGAAGAGGACGGACAGGCTGCGGCCGACGCCGAGGGCGAGGGCGTATTCGAGGGGGCTGGTCGTCGGCGGGACGTACTGGGCGTTGCCGTACTCGTCGTAGGACCAGGTCTGGGTGTCGGCCGTCTGGTACAGCTCACGCAGGCCGATGCGGTGCACCACACAGTCGCGCAAGGGGCGGGCGACCAGGGTGTGCTGAGGCCCCGGGACCGGACCCAGGATCAGCGAGCCCGCCTCCAGGCGGCCGAGGTGATGCCAGTGGCCCTGCTGCACGACGTCCACCGCGAACAGGTCGAGGCTGCCGGCCGCGACCAGCCACAGCACCTGCGGCCCCTCCAGGTCGAGCCGGGTCAGGCCCGAGCAGTCGACGTAGGTGCCCATGGAGCCGAGAGCGCCGAGAACCAGGTCGCCTTCGTGTGCGGTCGTCATCTCATCGCTCCCTGACCAGCGCCGCGTACGCGCCGCCGCGCGTCACCAGGTCCTCGTGCCGCCCGCGCTCCACGATCGTGCCGTGCTGCAGTACGACGATCTCGTCGCTGTCGCGCACGGTGCTGAGCCGGTGCGCGATCACCACGCAGGCGCAGCCGCGCCTGCGCAGGTTGTCCATCACGACCTGCTCGGTCTCCGCGTCCAGGGCGCTGGTGACCTCGTCGAGGACCAGGATGCTGGGGCGGCGCACCAGCGCCCGGGCGATCTCCAGGCGCTGACGCTGCCCGCCGGAGAAGTTGCGGCCGTCCTGCTCCACCTTGCTGTGGATGCCGCCCGGCCTGCGCGTCACGACGTCGTAGAGCGCGGCGTCGCGCAGGGCGTCGACGACCGCGTCGTCCGGGATGGACGGGTCCCACAGCGCCACGTTGTCGCGCACCGAGCCCTCGAACAGGAAGACCTCCTGGTCCACGAAGGAGACCGAGGCGGCGAGCGCGCCGCGCGGGATGTCGTCCAGGCGCTGTCCGTCGATACGGATCACGCCTTCCCAGGGGGTGTACAGGCCCGAGATCAGGCGGGAGACCGTCGACTTGCCGCTTCCCGAGCCGCCGACCAGGGCGACCTGCTGGCCGGGGCCGACCGTCAGGTCGAAGCCGGTGAGCAGCGGCTTGTCCAGCGGGTTGTAGCCGAAGGTGATGTTCTGCAGCTCGACGTGCCCGTGCAGACGGCGCGTGGAGTCGCCGGCGCCGGGGCGGCCGTAGAGCGGGTCGGCCTGGAAGTTCTCGACGTCCTTGAGGCGGGCCACGTCGGCGGCGAAGTCCTGGATGCGGCCCGCGACGCCGTTCAGCCGGGTGATCGGCGCGGTGAAGCGGGTGACCAGGGCCTGGAAGGCGACCAGCAGACCGACCGAGATACCGCCCTCGACCGCACGCATGCCGCCGATCCACAGGATCAGCGCGCTGTTCAGCGAGGCCAGCGTCGGCGCGACCACGCCGAGCCAGGCGCTCGGCACACCGAGCCGCTGCTGCTCCTCCAGGGTGGTGGCGTGCTGCCCGGCCCACTTGCGGAAGTAGCCGTCCTCACCGCCGGTCGCCTTCATCGTCTCGATCAGCTGCAGACCGGTGTAGGCGGTGTTGGTGAGCCGGGCGCTGTCGGCGCGCAGTTTGGCCGTCCGGGTGGCACGCAGCCGGATCACGACCCGCATGGCGACGATGTTCAGGAGGGCCACGCCGATGCCGAGGAAGGTCAGCTGCGGGTCGTACGTGTAGAGCAGGACGGCGTAGAGCACCACGACCACCGCGTCCACGCCCGCAGCCGCCAGGTCGCGGGCCAGGGTCTCGGCCACCTGGTCGTTGGACTGCAGCCGCTGCACCAGGTCCGCCGGGCTGCGCTGGGCGAAGAACGTCACCGGCAGCCGCAGCAGATGCCGCAGGAAACGGGCGCTGGAGAGAGTGGAGGAGATGATGCGACCGCGCAGCAGATTCGCCTGCTGCAGCCACGTCAGCACCACCGTGAGCAGCACGGATGCGCCCATCGACGCGAACAGCACACCCAGCAGCGAGGTGTTCTGGCCGATCAGGAACTCGTCGATGTACGTCCGGCTGAGCGCGGGCACCGCCGCGCCGACCACGACCAGCAGCAGGCTCGCCAGCACCGCGGCGGGCATGGTACCCGCGGTGCCACGCAGCCGGGCCGGCATCGCGCCCAGGATCCCTGGCTTGCGGCCGCCCTTGCTGAAGCCCTCACCGGGCTCCATGACCAGGACGACGCCGGTGAAGCTGCCGTCGAAGTCCTCCATCGGCACGAAACGGCGGCCCTTGCCGGGGTCGTTGATGTAGACCCCGCGGCGGCCGAAGCGGCGCCCCATGCCGTCGTAGACGACGTAGTGGTTGAACTCCCAGAACAGAACGGCCGGCGTCTTGACCTCGGCGAGGGCGGCCGTGTCCATCTGCATGCCCTTGGCCGTCAGGCCGTAGCTGCGGGCCGCCTTCAGCAGGTTGCTGGCGCGCGAGCCGTCGCGGGAGACACCGCAGGCGATGCGCAGCTCCTCCAGCGGGACGTGCTTGCCGTAGTGGCCGAGCACCATCGCGAGGGAGGCAGCGCCGCACTCGACGGCCTCCATCTGCAGAACGGTCGGCGTGCGGACGGTCTTGGCCCTGCCCTTGGGAACGGGGCGCTTGGGCGGAGCGGAACGGCGCCTGCTCCGCGTCTCCTGTGCGGTGCTCACGGCAGCAGCCAATCGACGGGACGCTGATCGGCCAGCCGGATCGAGCCCGAGGCCAGGGTCATGGAGGTGAGACCGAAGGGCGGCCCGTCCTTCGACGACCACTGGTAGCCGCTCGTGGTGCTCGACGACTTGTCGAGCCCGACCAGTACGGCCACCGGGCGGCCCTTCTTGGTGAACTGCTCGCCCAGCTGGCTGTCCCCGAGGAACGCGGCGATCTCCTGGGCCGACTGCGCCGAGCGGTCCACCGACTTCACATGACCGCGAAGCACACCGTATGTCTGGGTCGGCACCGACGAGACGGTCAGGTCCACGGCGGCGTCCGCGGGGATGGAGGCCGCGTTCTCGGCGGGCACGTACACCGTGGCGTACAGCGGATCGCCGGCGTGGGCGACCTTCTCCACGGCGGCGACGTTCGCGCCGGTCTGGATGATCTGCCCGATGGTCGCGGCGAGCCCGGTGATGCGGCCCGCGGCGACGGTGCGGACGACGCTGTCACCCTGGGCGGTACGGACCTTCAGGACCGGGGAGCCGGCCGGCAGCTGCTCGCCCTGCTTGGCGAGCACCGCCGTGACCTGGCCCGCGACGGGGCTCTGCAGGATGTAGCTGCCCTCACCGTGCGTGAGAATGGCGGGCGCGCCGACCGTGGACGTGACCGTGCCGGTCACCGCCCACACGGAGGCGGCCGCCATCGCGACCACGGTCACCGACAGGACGAGCCAGCCCTGAGGGCGGGCGAAACGCACCGGAAGATCGAGCTCCTCCGGCGACTGGAGCTTGGCGAGGGCCTGCTGGCGGAACTGCACGGAACTTTCCCTCACCTGAAAACGAGAGAGGACCGGCTCGCACGAGCCGGCTGGTTCAGGAGCCTGCGTGAGGCTCTTACGGCAACCGAAGGCCCCGGAGTCGCTGTACGACTCCGGGACTCGACGATCACAAAAGGCGCGATCAGAGACCGGCGACCAGGTTGGTGACCGGAGCCGTGTTCAGGCCGGTCACACCCTCGACGGTGCCGACGACCGTGTCGACCGTGCCGGAAACGGGAGCAATGCCGTCCAGCGCACCGGTGACGGAGTTGACAGCGTTGATCGACAGGCCGCCGGAAACAGCGTCGAGCTCGGCGTCCGAGATCTCAACGGTCTCAACACGGGGGGTGGAGTTCATGATGGAACTTCCCTTCGTATGGATATTTCACAAGGGGGAGCGGCCCCCTCTGGGGGACAGAGCGACGGCCGCGACCGCAGGCGCCGGGCTCCCGTTTCCGGTGACCCTTCGCGGCCCCTGCGGTGCGATGGATCAAAGCACGCTGCGGGCACGCGCTTCCAATCAACCAATGGCCTCACCAGGCAACTTGAGCCCCAGGGGCACCCATCCGTGCAGGCTTGCGCACGGCTCGATGGCGAGTTCTTCACATGCGTCACGGCATCGGTTCGTCCGCAGCCTTGCCTTCTCCGCGACGAATCCGACACTCCCGTCCCAATGGCGTGACGAAGGCCGCCGCCGTGTGCAGATCCCCTGCACCCGGTGACCCGGATGGGAATTGGATGTGCAGATTCCCTGAAGTTGTGATTCGGATCGCAGTTCTGAACGGACCGTTGTCGATCGACTGCGGACCGTGTCGGCCCGGAATCGGGACGAGAAACGCTCAGCCGAGAAGTGCGTAGACCGTGCTCGCGCGTGCCGCGAGTTCACCGGAAGCCTCGGCGGTCATCGTGATGTCCGCAAATGCCATACGGCGGCCCAGTTTGGTGAGCACCGCTTCGATCAGGACATCCGAACCGGTCACCGCGCGCTGGAACGACGTCGACTGCTGGACCGTCGTCATCGGTCCGTAGGCCCCGCGGGCGGCCGACACGGCGATCACAGTGGCCGTGTCGGCGGCGGCCATCAGCGCCTGCCCCGACAGCCCGCCGCCCTCCCGGGCCAGCCGGTCCGACCAGGGAAGTCGCAGCGTCGCCCGGTCGTCGGCGAGGGCCTCGACCGTCAGGCCCAGTTCGAGGACCCAAGGGGCGAAGTTGGCGGAGAGGATCTTGTCGGCTTCGGCGGTGGTCATCGTCATATGGGCGATTGTTCCCCGCGCAGGTTCGTCAGACGCGGGTCATGGCCGATTCGGCATTGTGCAAAGCGAGTTGGCAAACGGAATTGAACGCACCGTGCGACCCGTGCGTACCAACAGCCATCCAGGCGCCCCGAACAGAACAGCTGCCGTACGGCGGCACAGACTCCGGTCCCCCAGGAGGTCGAGAAGTTTGAGTCACAAGCGAATTCCGAAGCGCAAGGCCGCGATCGCGGCAGGCAGCGTCGCGGCGCTCGGCGCAGCCGCCATCCTGCTGCCGCACGCCAACGCGTCGCAGGACGGGTCGTCGACCACTGCCGCCCCCAGGACCCTGAAGGCGGCCGACGCCTCGAATCTCGCCTCGCAGCTCCAGAACCTGCTCGGTGACGCCTTCGCCGGTTCGTACTACGACTCGGGCACGCAACAGCTCACCGTCAACGTCATATCCGGCGACAAGAACAACGTGGTCGTCCAGGCGGAGAAGGCGGGCGCGAAGGTCCGCGAGGTCAAGAACAGCCTGTCCGCGCTGAAGGCGGGCGCACAGACCCTGAAGGCCAAGGCGACCATCCCGGGCACCGCCTGGGCGATCGACCCGAAGACCAACAAGCTGGCCGTCACCGCAGACTCCACGGTCACCGGCGCCAAGTGGAACAGACTGACGTCGACGGTCAAGAGCCTCGGCGCCGACATGGCCACCGTGAAGAAGTCCGCCGGCACCTTCAAGACGAAGGTGTCGGGCGGTGACGCCATCTTCGCCCAGACCGCGCAGGGAGGGGTCCGCTGCTCTCTCGGCTTCAACGTCAAGGCCAGCGACGGCAGTCCTGCCTTCCTGACCGCCGGTCACTGCGGGGTCGCGGCCAAGCAGTGGTCCGACTCCCAGACCGGCCAGCCGATCGCCACCGTCGATCAGGCCAAGTTCCCGGGCAACGACTTCTCCCTGGTCAAGTACGACGACGCCACCACCCAGGCGCCCAGCGAGGTCAACGCAGGCAACGGTCAGACCGTCCAGATCACCAAGGCCGCGGACGCCACCGTGGGCGAGACGGTCTTCCGGATGGGCAGCACGACCGGTCTGCACAACGGCCAGGTCACCGGGCTCGACGCCACCGTGAACTTCGCGAGCGAGACCGTCCCGGGCGGCACCGACACCGTCAACGGCCTCATTCAGACCAACGTCTGCGCCGAGGCCGGCGACAGCGGCGGCTCCCTGTTCACGCAGGACGGCAGCGCGGTCGGCCTGACCTCCGGCGGCAGCGGCGACTGCACCGCCGGCGGCGAGACGTTCTTCCAGCCGGTGACCGCGGCCCTGCAGGCCACGGGCGCGACGCTGGGCGACGGCGGCGCAGGCGCGGGTGCCGGTGCCGGTGCCGGTGCGGGAGCGGGTGACCAGGCCGGCACGGCCGACCCGTCCGCTTCTGCCTCGGCCGGCGACCAGGCGGGCGGCGGCGACGCGGTCGGTGGCGGCGGCCAGGTGGGCACCGCCGACCCGTCCGCGACGGCCAGTGACGGCGCCGGGGCCGGCAACCAGTCCGGCGCCGGTGCGGGTGACCAGTCCGGGACCGGTGCGGGCGACCAGAGCGGCGTCGGCGCGGGCAACGGTTCGTCGTCCCTCACCGGGTCCCAGTGATCCAGTCCCGCTCACTGATCGAGCGCACTGATCGAGCGCGGACCCACTGATGGAGCCCCACTGATCGGCCTCCAGCGAGGTTCCGGTCGACGGTGGACGGTCCGGCCCTCCGGCGTCCTGACCCTGCTCGGCTTCGCCGCCACCGACTTCCTGATCACCATCACCCTGTCGGCCGCGGACGCCTCGACCCACCTCGTCGAGAACCCCC
>NZ_JBFBBE010000044.1:0-78291 GCF_040682555.1 Streptomyces sp. NPDC051172 | reverse complement strand
CCCGGTGTGGACCAGGAGCACGGCGGAATCATCCGCCACGGCGCGAAGCTCCTCTACGCCTACTGCAACGCGACCGTGCCGAGGATTTCGCTGATCCTGCGCAAGGCGTACGGAGGTGCCTACATCGTCATGGACAGCCAGTCCATCGGTGCCGACCTCACCTATGCCTGGCCGACGAACGAGATCGCCGTGATGGGCGCCGAAGGGGCCGCCAACGTCATCTTCCGGCGACAGATCGCAGAGGCCGAGGACCCCGAGGCCATGCGGGCCCGCATGGTCAAGGAGTACAAGTCCGAGCTGATGCACCCGTACTACGCGGCCGAACGCGGCCTGGTCGACGACGTCATCGACCCGACCGAAACCCGCGAAGTGCTGGCCGCAGCGCTGGCCATGCTGCGCGGCAAGCACGCCGACCTGCCCGCCCGCAAGCACGGCAACCCCCCGCAGTGAGCAATTGACTTGAAGTTCGGTTCAACTTCTACGTTCGTCGACGTACGCCCTCACTCGTAAGGAGACTCATCCATGTCCGCCACCCCATTGCGGCTCGTCGTGATCAACAGCAGTGTCCGGGAGGGCCGGTTCGGTCCCACCGTCGCCAACTGGATCACCTCGCTGGCCAAGGAACGCGAGGATGTGCAGGTCGATCTGATGGACCTCGCCGAGCACCCGCTGCCGCACTCGCTGTCCTCAGGCCCCGGTGAGGAGGTGGCCGCCGAACTGGCGAAGGTCTCACCACGGCTGGCTGAGGCCGAGGCGTTCATCGTGGTGACTCCCGAGTACAACCACAGCTTCCCCGCCTCGCTCAAGACCCTGATCGACTGGCACAACACGCAGTGGCAGGCCAAGCCCGTCGGCTTCGTCTCCTATGGCGGGTTGTCCGGCGGTCTGCGCTCGGTGGAGCAACTGCGTCAGGTCTTCGCCGAGTTGCACGCGGTGACGGTCCGTGACTCGGTGAGCTTCCACAATTGCTGGGGGCAGTTCGACGAGACCGGCGCCCTCAAGGAGCCGGAGGCGGCGACCCTCGCCGCCAAGACTCTGCTGGATCAGCTCACCTGGTGGGGCAAGGCGTTGTCCGAGGCCCGGTCGAGGACTCCGTACGGAAGCTGATCGCGGCTCGCCGGATCCCCGTGGGGTGTGCCCGGTGCCGCCGGGCACACCCGCCGCCGTACGCCCCCGCCGACCGTCGTACGCCCTGCGAAGGAGATCTGCCATGACCATCGACCAGACGACGCATCAGCCCGTGCGCCGCCCCTCCGTGGCCGCGGTCCCGTCCGCAGAGGACTCCGAACCCGTAGCGCTGACGGCTCCCCTGCCGCCGGCCGGGGAGGACGAGATCGACGGGGCGGAACCACATATCGTCCGGGGAACCGACTGATGCCCGAAGGGCGCTCCGTTCTCTTCGTGCTCCTGGCCGGCTCCACCCTCACCGTCATGGCCGGTACGGTCCTCAGTCCCGTGCTGCCCCTCATTCGCCGCGAACTCCAGTTGGGCGGCACGGCGGCCGGGCTCCTGCTCACGGCGCACGGCCTGGCGCTCGCCGTGGCCAGCCCGCTGGCCGGGTGGCTGCTGGACCGTTACGGCATCCGCCGTCCCCTGGTCGCCGGACTGCTGCTGTACGGCGTGGCCGGCGGCTCGGGTCTGTTCATCGACTCCTACGGCGCGCTCTTCGCCGCGAGGCTGGCCTTCGGGGTCGGCGCGGCGGCGGTCTTCTCCGGCACCACGCTCGCCCTGCTGACGCTCTATCAGGGGCCCGAGCGGGACCGCGCGATGGGCCTGCGCTCCACCGCCATCAGCCTCGGGGGCATCCTGTGGCCTCTGCTGGGCGGGGCGCTCGGGACGATCTCCTGGCACGGCCCCTTCGCCGTCCATCTGATCGGCCTTCCGCTCGCCCTCGGCGTACTGCTCCTGCTGCCCGCCCACGCAGGCCCGCGGACGGCGGGCGGCGGAACCGCGTTCACCCTGCTGCGCCTGCGGCCCCGGCTGCTGGGCCTGTACGCGATCTCGTTCACCAGCTCGCTCCTGTTGTATGTGCTCTCCGTGTTCCTGCCGCAGCGGCTGGCCCAGGCCGGCATCGACGAGCCGGCGCTCATCGCCCCTTACACCGCGGCCAGTTCGCTGGCCGCGAGTGCGGCGGGGTTGGCGTACGCCAAGGCCAGGGCGTGTCTGGGGTACGGCGGGTTCCTGCGCGTCGCCGGGGTCTGCTGGACGCTGGGGCTCCTGGTCGCCGGGACGGCCACCCGTCCGGCAGCGCTCCTGGCCGCGCCCGCGCTGTTCGGTCTGGGCATGGGCATGTCCGTACCGGCCATGACCGTGTTGATCAACCGCACAGCTCCGCCTCATCTGAAGGGGCAGGCCACGGCGTTGTCGGGCACGGCAGCGTTCTCCGGGCAGTTCCTGTCCCCGGTGTTCTTCGGCCCTTTGGTCGCCGCCACCTCGCTCGCCGACGGATTGCTCGCGGCGGCGGGCCTGGCGGCCGTCGTCCTGCTGGCCGTGCTGGTCCTGCCCCTCCCGCTCCCCGACGCCGACGAGGCGGTCCCCTCCCCCGCAGCCGGCGCGCACCGGCCCTCCCGGACCGATCCGACCGGGACGCGACACCCGTAGGAGTACCGATGCCTGCTGAACGCGCCAACTCCCTGCCTGCCGAGGCCGTCGAGAACATACGGGAGGTCGTCCTCGACGGCGGCCACAGCCCGCTGTCGGCCCTGCTGGCGCTCCCGCGCGACGCGCCGCCCCGGGCGGTCGTCGTCGCCCTCCACGGGGGCGGCATGCGCGCCGCCTACTTCCATGGCATGGCCCATCCGAGCCTGTCCCTGCTCCGGCTCGGGGCGTCCCTGGGGTTTGCGGTGCTGGCCGTCGACCGTCCCGGCTACGGGCTCTCGGCCACCGCGGTCCCCCGTGGGGAGAGCCTTGCCGAGCAGGCCGGAACGCTCAGCACCGCCCTCGGGGACTTCACCGCGCGCCAAGCCACTGGGGCTGGGTTGTTCCTGGTCGGCCACTCCTACGGCGGGAAGGCCGCCCTCGCTGTCGCGGCCCACGGGGGCGAGGCGGACGGTCCTGTCCTGGGTCTCGACGTGTCGGGGGTCAGCCACCGGTACGCGATCGACGTCAACGGTCTCGGCGGCTTCCACGGCCGTCGCACGACACGGCTGCACTGGGGACCGCTGCGGCTCTACCCGCCGAACACGTTCCGATTGGCGGAAGGGCTCGTCACCACCATGCCGGAGAGAGAGGAGGCAGAAGCCTCGCTCTGGCCCGAACTCTTTCCCGGCATCGCGGGCCGGGTACGGGTACCCGTGCGCTTCACCTATGCCGAGTACGAGCGGTGGTGGCTCCATGACGAGGCCACGCTCGACGAGATGACGGGGCTTCTCGCCGCACCCCGGGTGGTCGTCGACCGCCTGCCCAGCGCCGGCCACAACATCAGCCTGGGGTGGGCGGCACGGGCGTACCACCTGCGAGCGCTCGCTTTCCTGGAGGAGTGCCTGTCCGGTCGGGAACAGTCCCCGCACGCGGCTTAGCCGTGCACCGCGCCGGTCAGGCGTCGGCGGCGAAGCGGAAGCCGACGCCGTGCACGGTGGTGATCCAGCGACCGCCGCCCAACTTGCCGCGCAGACTGCTGACGTGGGTGTCGATGGTGCGTCCGGTGCTGTTCCATCTGTCCCCCCAGACCTTCGTCATGAGTTCCTGGCGGGACACCACCGCGCCGGGGCGCGAGGCGAGCAGTTGGAGGAGGCCGAACTCCTTGTCGGTCAACCGGACGAACCGGCCGCCCAGCACGACCTCACGTGTGTCGAGTCCGATGCGCAGCGGACCGAACGACAACTCTCCGGTGTTGTTGGCCTGCAGCCTCACCCGCCGCATGACCGCGTCCATCCTGGCCGTCAGTTCCCGGAAACCGTACGGCTTGTCCAGGCAGTCGTCGGCCCCTGCCCGCAGTACGAGAGTCCGGGTCACCTCGGAGTGGTGCCGCGAGGTCCCTATCACCGCGACGTCGGAGACGGCTCTGATGCGCCGGCAGGCCTCCACTCCGTCCATGTCGGCAAGATCGAGGTCGAGCAGGACGAGATCGAATTCCGTCAGCACGCGCAGGGCATCCTCGACGGCGGAAAGACTCACCGCCCGGTGACCGCACCTCCTGAGCCCGCGGGCGAGGCAGGCGGCAAGCTTCTTGTCGCTTTCTAACAGAAGAATGTCCAAGGCGTACCTCCGAGGGAGAGTGACAATGTTCGACTCCTTTCACCATCCACAGTGAGTCAAACGATGTGCACTGTTAACAACGGAGGATGCGACGAAGGTCACTCCTTGCGCCCTCGCCCGAACATGAAACCGGCGCCACGTACTGCCACGATCCAGTCACGTGAACCGAGTTTGCGGCGAATGCTGCTCACATGACTGTCGAGGGTCCTGCCCGTACTTGGCTGAATGTCGCGCCACACCTCCTGGAGGATCTGCCGACGCGGTATGACCTCGTCAGGACGGCAGGCGAGAAGTGCGAGCAGGTCGAATTCCTTCCGGGTGAGCGGCACAGCCTGGTCATGGAGGCGCACTTCCCGCGACTCCAGATCGATCCGCAGCGGACCGCTTTCGATGGTCTTCGGCGGCTGTCCGGTCAGCGAGCCGTGGAGCCGACGGGCGACGGCCTCGATGCGTGCCGTCAGTTCATGCAGACCAAAGGGTCGGACCAGGCAGTCGTCCGCGCCTGCCTGTAGGGCCAGCACCCGGTCGAGTTCCTCGGTGCGGACCGTGACACACACGACGGGCAGATCACTCAGTTCCCTGATGTCCCGGCAGACGTGCAGGCCGTCACGATCCGTTATGTCCAGATCGAGCAGGACGAAGTCGACGTGGGCGAGATCACGCAGGGCCTCCGCACCGGCGCGGACGACCTCGACGGTGAACCCGCTCCGGGTCAAGGGGGCTTCGAGGGCCGCAATCCTGGCGTCGGCTGTCACAAGACGTATGTGCAAGGGGTCACCCTCCCTCGGCGACAGGCATCGGTCTCGACAGATGCGGGACGCGCGCCCACGCCATAGGACCTTTCGGGGCAGCTTCGGGCGGCAGTGGTACAGCCGGATCCCCGGACCGGCGGCGCCACCGACCGGCGCTCCGCCCGGGGGCAGCGGAGCACGACTACGGCGATGGCGGGGACAACGGATCACCAGGGGTGAAAGAGGCACCCGGCGGTGTGGGAGCAAGGGCTTCCACGGCGGACACCGGCGGGAAGGGCGGGTCCTTCGCGGTGCGCTGAGACGACATCGAAGAGGATGTGTCGCGGGGTCACAGCCGGAAAAGGGCACACTTCGACTGCCCGAAGAAGCGTGACACCCCACTCACTCCCTGTCAACACGCACCCCTTCCGTCACTCCGGGTGACGGGAGTCACCTGGCAAGTGCCATGGGTGAGCGGCAAACGCAGCGCAAAAAGACAATATGTGACCGCTTGGCGACATTCCCCTCTCTGCCGGGCTTGACGAACTCCTTGAGGCTTCATCAAAATTGGCCCCGGTAACCGCTTCCATGCTCTGACCTGAGGAGCACTTCAAGGTGGGTCCCCCACCCAGCCCATTAAACGTCTGTTAAATCAGAGTCAGAAATCCCTTCACCGTGCGACAGCCATCTCCCTGCCGGCCGCAGCGCGATTCGTTTTTGTAATTCATGAACATGTCTCCGAGGCCGGAGGGAGAACAGTCGTGCCCTCATCCAGGAAATTACCCCCACCTCTCCACATATCCTTCGACGCATCCCTCGAAAGCGTCCATGAAGCGAGCGGCCTCCGGGCAGAGCGCCTGCGCGTCGCTCTGTGCACAGCCGTGAATTTCCACCACGAGAGCGAGCACGAACTGACGTCGTCCGCGCATGGGCTGCGGGACCGCGTCAGCGGCAGCAGGCCGACGGGCATCACCCTCGACGAGTCCGCGCTCGCCATGCGATCGCGGATCACCGAGCTGCTCACCTCGTGGGCCCGGCTGGTCATCGAGGAGCGTGGCGTCACTGCACCCCGGAACTGCAGTGTTCCGGGCCTGGCCGAATTCCTCGGCCGCCACCTCTCCTGGCTGACGGGGCATCCGGCGGGACCGGACTTCGAGCGGGAGGTCACCGCGCTGATGCGCTCCTGCCACTCACTGCGCGAAGAGACCAGGCCGGCACGCCGGGAGCTGGGCGGCTGCCCGGAGCCCGGCTGCTCCGGAACGTTGTATGCAGCACTGCATCCAACCGAAAGCGCCCCAGGACGGCCCGGTTCAAGGGTGATGTGCGACCAGGGCCATGCCTTCGCGCCACACGACTGGCTGCTGCTCGCCGGTCCGCGGCAATCTGCCGGGATCCGGCCGTGACCACCGGGCGAGGCAAGCGCACCGTACCGACCGAACTGGCGGCCCTGGCCATGGGGGTCTCGTCGGCGACCATCCGGAAATGGGCCAGTCGAGGAAAGATCACCCGTCTTGGCACCGCACAGCGCGCGGAGTACGACCTCGACGAGTTGTACAGGTTGCGACAGACCCGACACCCCGAAGCCCCGGGCCGGGCCCGGACGGTCGATGACGCAGCTGATTCCGGCCCGGATTGAAGAGGGCCGGTGCGGTCACCTGAGCTGTTCGCGTAGACATGCAGTGCAGGGTCGGAGTTGACGTGTGGTCGGCCCGCCACGAGGGCGGTGGGCACGGTCGCGTTGCCGTTGCCTGCCACCCTCACCACACGGCACTTGCAGCCCGGCCACCAGAAGACGACCGGCCGGCCGTCGGCCGCTCTGGGTCGCTGTAGTACCTCAGCTCGGATGGCGGGGAACACCTCGGCCAGTGCCGCCCCAGAAGCCCAGGGCGCCGTCCCCGAGCGCCGGAACCGGGGCGCGCAAGCGGCGACGGGCGCAGTCGCCCATCAAATCGGCCTTCGACTCGGCGGATTCGCGGTATATGAACACGCAACGCACCGCCATGCACGAGGAGATCCTCGCCCACTACGCGCAGGGCATGGAGGACGTCCGGCTCAGGGAGGGCGGAGCCGCGGCCGGGCGGCTGGGGTTCCGGCGTACGTAGGACGTGCTGCGGCGGCTGCGGCCCGCGGCGCCCGCGCGCGTGCCCGACGTCGGCGGCGGCAGCGGGGTGCACGCGGAGTGGCTCGCGCAGGACAGGTACCAGGTCGAACTGATCGACCCCGTACCGCCCCAACGCCGCCCACGACGCGGTGCTGATGCTGGGCCCGCTGTACCACCTGCCCGGTCCGGCGGACCGGTGGTCGCGGCCACCATCATTGTTCGACAAGCACCCCAAGAACCTGCGCAAGGCCACCATCCGCGTCGGTGACACCGAGCCGGGCGACTCCGGCGGTCCCGCCCTCTCCAAGGGCAACCAGGTCGGCGTGCTGTTCGGACCGAACGAGTACAGCAGTGTCGCCTCGCACCGGGCCCGGATCCCCGGTCAGGTCGTGGCAGATACCTGAGGTGTGGTCAGGCCTCCTCGACCGCCACGGTGACGGGCGTGCCGGTCTCGACCGTGCGGCTGACCGTGCAGAGCCGGTCGTGGGAGGTCTTGACGGCCCGGGGAAGGATCGCGCGGGCCCGGTCCGCGCCCTCGCCGTCCGGGAAGGCGACGGAGAAGGTGACCTGGAGATCGGTCATCCGGTTGCCGAGCTCGTCATTGATCTTGTTGCCGGTCACCGCGACGGAGAACCTGGTCGGCTCCGCATGGCGGCTGGCGGCGATGTCGACGTCGACCGCTGTGCAGCCGCCGAGCGCGGCGAGCAGCAACTCGACCGGGGTGAATTCGTCCTCCCCGTGGGGTTCGGAACCGGTCCCGAAGCTGATCGTGCCGCCGCGGGCGTTGGTCGCGACGAAGTGTCCGGTGCTGGTTCGCTCGACGGTGACGGAGCGCAGGGAGTCTTCGGAAGCCATGGCGACGACACTATGCGCTCTACGGGGTGTGCGGCGAAGTGCTGGAGCGCCGTCTGCGCCGGTGACCCACAGGAGGCCTGGCGGACCTGTACCTCGTCGACACTGCATCCGAAGCTGTTCCAGCTGCAAGGGAACCGTGTCGCCGCGCTTGAGGAAGCCGGAGTTGCCGCTCACGGTCTCTGCTCGTACGAGTGGAAACCCCGGCCCGTCTTGCGGCCGAGGAGACCGGCCTCGACCAGACGTCGGAGGGTCGGCGGTGCGCAGTGGTTCGGATCGCCCGACTCCGCGTACAGGGACTCGGAGATCGACAGGACGACGTCCAGGCCGATGAGGTCGGCGAGGCGCAACGGACCCATCGGGTGGGAACAGCCGAGGGTCATGGCGTCGTCCACCGTGTCCGGGGAGGCGTAGCCCGACTCGGCCATGCGGACGGCGGACAGCAAGTAGGGGATGAGCAGGGCGTTGACGGTGAAACCGGCGCGGTCCGTGCAGCGGATCGGTTTCTTGCCGAGGACGACGGTCACCCATTCCTCGATGCGCGCCAGGGTCTTCTCGTCGGTCAGGAGAGTGCCGACGAGCTCGACCAGGGGGAGGGCGGGTACCGGGTTGAAGAAGTGCAGTCCCAGGACGCGGCTCGGATCGCTGGTGGCGCGGGCCAGCCGGGTGACGGACAGGGAGGAGGTGTTGGTGGCGAGGACGGTGTCGCGGTCCGTCAGCACGCTGTCCAGAAGGGCGAACAGGGCCAACTTCGCGTCGAGGTCCTCAGCGACGGCCTCGACGACCAGGTCGCAATCGGCCAGGACCGTCAGGTCCGTGGTGTAGGTGAGGTGGCGCAGAGCGGTCTTGTGCTGCTCCGCGCTCAGCCGGTCCTTGGCCAGTGCGCGGTCCAAGGACGTGGTCACTCGTTCTTCGGCGCGGCTCCGGGAGTCCAGAGACGACGCCGCCACGCGTACGTCGAGGCCGGCGACGGCGCATATGTGCGCGATGCCTGAGCCCATGGTGCCGCAGCCGACGATGCCCACGCGGTGAATTGCGCTCATGCGCGTCCCCTCTCCTTTGGCTCTTGTGTGGTTCTCGTGTCAGCGGACCGCTTCGGCCGCGACGGGGCCTCGGGGCTCGGTGGTCTGCACAGCCCGCAGGGGGTTG
This sequence comes from Streptomyces sp. NPDC051172, assembly GCF_040682555.1. Taxonomy (NCBI): domain Bacteria; kingdom Bacillati; phylum Actinomycetota; class Actinomycetes; order Kitasatosporales; family Streptomycetaceae; genus Streptomyces; species Streptomyces sp. NPDC051172. The sequence goes on along the minus strand of NZ_JBFBBE010000044.1, from coordinate 69,261 downwards.
AGGCGGTGTTCGCCGATCCGGTCGCGCAGGGCGCGGTCCGTGACGCCCAGTCCGGGGCGGGGAGCCAGGCACAGGACACCGACCTTCCCGATGTGGCCGTTCGTCTGGACGAGACGGGCGGCGTCGGCGACCTCGGTGAGGGGGTAGACGGTCGAGAGCGCGGGGACCAGGTGACCGAGGCGGAACAGCCGGTTGCACTCCGACTGCTCCTGGAGGTTGGCGGCGTGGCTGCCTACGATCCGCTTGAGGTTCATCCACAGGTAGCGGTTGTCGAAGCGGTGCTGGTATCCGGTGCTGGAGCCGCAGGTGACGACGGTTCCGCCGCGTCGGACGACGAACACGGACAGGCCGAAGGTGGCCTTGCCGATGTAGTCGAAGACGACGTGGGGGTCCTCGCCGAGCCGGCCACGGATGATCTTGCCCAGCCGCTTGCCCGCCTCGACGGTCGCCTTCGGGTCGTCGGAGATGTCCCGGTCCAGGCCGATGTCGGCCCGGTTGATGACGAGGTCGCAGCCGAGCGCGCGCAGCCGCTCAGCCTTCTCCTCGGAGCTCACGACACCTACGGCGATGCCGCCGCCGCCCCGGACGAGTTGGACGGCGTAGGAGCCGAGCCCGCCGGTCGCACCCCAGATGAGCACGATGTCACCCTGTTTGATGCGCGCGCCCCGGTCGCTGACCAGCATGCGGTACGAGGTGGCGGCGCACAGCATCGTCGAGGCGGCCTCCTCCCAGGTCAGGTGCGCGGGCTTGGGCATCAACTGGCTGGCCCGGACGACGGCATAGTGGGCCAGGCCGCCGAAGTTGGTCTCGAAGCCCCAGATCCGCTGCTCCGCGCCGAGCATGCCGTCCGCGTGGGTGGCGGGTTCCTGGTCGTCCACCTGGACGCAGCTGACGACGACGTGGTCACCGGCCTGCCAGCGCCGTACGCCCGCACCCACCCGTACGACGACTCCGGCGGCGTCGGAGCCGACCACGTGCCAGGGCAGATCGTGTCGGGCGGCCGGGCCGCCCTGGCGGCCCAGGCGCTTGAGGAAGGTGAAGGTCGGCAGGGGTTCGAAGGTCGCCGACCAGACCGTGTTGTAGTTGATGGAGCTGGCCATCACGGCGATCAGGACCTCGTCGACAGCCAGTTCCGGCATGGGCACCGGGCCGACCCGCAGGGTCTTGCGGACGTCTCTGTCGGTGGCGCCGTCGAAGATGGTCTGGTCCTCGGCGTGCAGATGGGCCGCGGTGTACGTGTGCGGCACTGACCTGCGCAGGAGTTCCTCCCGAGGCGCGCCGCTCAGCACGGCTTCGGTCAAGGAGTCCATGAGTTCCCCCAAAGGGTTTCGGGAAAGGTCCGTCCGGGATGCGCGCGCTGCCGCGGCCGCGCCGTCGTCCGGTTGCGGGCGGGACGTGTGCACGGCGTGCCGCCGGGGCCCTATCGAAAGCCCCCGGCGTGTGCGACGACCCGGGTCGCCGCACCGGGGTCGGTGGCGGGCAGCAGGCGCGGCCCACTTCCGAGCCGCACCGTGTGGACGCCGGGACCCTCGATGAGGGTCCGCTCCCGGGCGTAGGCCCGGGCCAGCCGGTCCATCAGATAGCGCCCGTGGTCTTGTTCGCGAAGGAGGTTGGCGTCCACCAGTGCGTCCAGGACGTCCTCGGCGCTGTCCGGTGAGCACCCGAGCAGTGCGGCCGCCCTCTCCCGCCCGAAGGCGGCCGAGACTTCGGTGCCCAGCACGCGGAAGGCCTCACCGAGGCCGATGCCGGCCACGGTACGGTCACGGGTGGTGTCATACGCGGACTCCAGCACGGGCCGTACGGCCAGGTCGCCGACCTCCAGCTCGTCCAGCAGCCGCTGTTCGTCACCGAGGCGACGCGCCACGCCGTCGAGGCCTCGGCGCGGCCTCGCGCTGATCCGGGAGCCGATGATCCGCACCGCCAGAGGCAGCCCGGCGCAGCCGGCGGCGACCTGCCGGGCGGCCCGCGGTTCCAGTTCGGTCCGCCGGCGACCGACGATGCGGCTGAGCAGGTCCAGGGCACCCGCCTCGGACAACGGTTCCAGTGCCATCGTGCGGGCGCCGTCCAGATCGGTCAGCCGGTTACGGCTCGTGACCACCATCCGGCTGCCCCCCGTACCCAGCACGAAGGGGCGGACCTGTGCGGCGTTTTCGGCGTCGTCCAGCACCACCAGCATCCGACGTCCGTCCGTCAGGGACCTGAAGAGTGCGATGCGCCCCGCGAGCGAGGTGGGTACGGCCGTGTCGGGCACTCCCAGTCCCACCAGCAGCCTGGCCAGTATCTCCCCGGGCGCGACGGGGCGCCCGGAGCTGCCCTCCAGCTCCACGAAGAGCTGACCGTCGGGAAAGCGGTCGCGGACCAGATGCGCCGACTGCACGGCGAGCGCCGTCTTTCCGATGCCTCCGCCGCCTGTCAACACCACGGTCGTGGGCGTCCGCGCGGCCGACTCGGCACCCAGCAGCCGGACCAGCTCGGCCAGCTCCCGGTCCCGTGCGGTCAAACCCGCGGTCGCCGGGGGCAGTTGAGCGGGGACAGGCCAGCGCGGGCCTCCTCCCTCGCCCCAGCGGGCCGGCGGTTCCTGCCGCCGTTCGGAGGGATGTTCGAGCTCGTCCTCGGCGCGGAGGATCCGCTGCTGGACGGCGCGCAGTTCCATGCCGGGCTCGGCGCCCAACTGGTCGACGAGGGCGGCCCTGGTCCGCCGGAACAGGTCGAGCGCCTCCGTCTGCTGCCCGGAGCGCGACAGGGCCAGCATCAGCCGGCCGATCAGCCCCTCGTGCAAGGGGTGCTCGCGGCCCAGCCGCCACAGTTCGGGAAGGATCTCGGCGTGCCGCCCGAGTGCCAGGTCCAGATCCACCCGCCAGGTGCACGTCTGGAGATAGAGCTTCTCGAGGTGGCAGCACTCCAGTTCCTGGAGCGTGTCGGAGGGGACGTCGATCAGGGGTTCGTGGCGCCACAGGGCCAGGGCCGCACGCAGTTGCTCCACGGCCTGCGGGAGGGCACCACCCTCGGCCAGCGACTGAGCAGTTCTGCGGTGGGCCTGGAAGCGGCCGAGGTCGGTCTCGTCCTCGTCCATCTCGATCAGATATCCCGGTGCGCGGGTGATGATCCTGCTTCCGCCGTGCAGGCCCAGCGACTGGCGCAGGCGCATGACGTAGGTACGGATCGTGGCGGTCGCGCTCGGGGGCGGGGTTCCGTCCCACACGAAGCGGGCCAGGGTCTGGACGGGCACCACCTTGTTCGCGTTCAGTACGAGGGTGGCGAGCACGACGCGCTGGCGGGGCGCCGAGACTCGAAGTTCGTGTCCGCCGGAACGGACGACCAGGGGGCCAAGCAACGAGATTTCCATAACTGCTCCACCCTTTAGACGGCAGTGAGCGGCGGCATCCGACAAGGACGGGGATCCGGTGGCGGAGGTCGGTGGGGAGTGCCCAGTGGGGTGTCTCGACGCGGTGCGCAGGAACAGTGCTGGTGGGAGGGGTGAGGTCAGCGGCGGGGTGTTCCGCGCTGGCGGTCGCACCGAGGCGATCCGGGGGAGATGTCTCCGGACGTGACCGGCCATGGGGGACGGTGTGTACGTTCTGCCTGGCAGGACACCTTCATGGTCACTTTCTAACTGCTCCGTCGGGCTGCCTGCCAGGAAGCTGGGGTGAGCGGCGCAAAGACAGGGGGCGGCAGGGGGCAAGTAGGGGTGGCCCCCCGTGGACGGAGGTGCCTAGCCTCCAAAGCGGCGCCATGTGTCCGTGATCGACTTCTCTCGAAGGACAGCAGCCGATGCATCACGATGTCGATGAGCGGGAGCTGTGGCTCCGGTGCTTCGTCCCCGCGCCCGACTCCCCCACACGACTCATCTGCTTCCCCCACGCCGGCGGCTCGGCCAGTGCTTACCACACACTGTCGGTCGCACTGGCGCCGACAGCCGAGGTGTTCGCCGTGCAGTACCCGGGTCGTCAGGACCGGCGCAACGAGCCCTGTATCGACAACGTTCCCGAACTGCTCGACCGGCTGGTCCCGTTGCTCTCGGCGCCGGGCGACGACCGGCCCCTGGCGCTGTTCGGCCACAGCATGGGCGCCACCCTCGCCTACGAGGTGGCGCGCCGGCTCCAGGAGCTGGGCGGGGCGGCGGAGCCCGTGATCGTCTTCCTGTCCGGGCGCCGGGCACCCCACTTCGAGCGCGGAGAGACGGTGCATCTACGCGACGACCAGGGGATCCTGCGGGAGCTGGACCTGCTGGGCGGTTCCGTCGGCGCCGCGCTCAGGGACCCCGAGATCCTCCAGATGGTGATGCCTGCCATCCGGGGCGACTACCGCGCGGCGGAGACGTACGTGCATGTGCCGGGGCCGCCGCTGCGCGCCCCGGTGGTCGCGCTCACCGGCGACCGTGACCCCAGGGCGTCGGTGCGTGAGGTGGAGGGATGGCGCCAGTACACCGAGGGCCCGTTCTCCCAGCACGTGTTCGAAGGTGGCCACTTCTACCTCAACGACCGGGCGGAGGCGGTGCAGGAAACCGTACGACGGCATCTGAGCGCGCTGCCGGTCCCCGGCGCGGGGGCCTGACACCGAAAGAGGGGGACATGCCCGCTACGCACATCACCGACCTGCTCGGGACCATCGACCGGCTGGAGCGCTGCCTGCACGCGCTGCGGCAGCGGACCGGCGAGTCGGCCGTGGTGCAGAACCTGCTCGACACCGCGGCCCGGTTGAGAACCGACGCCGCCGAACTGGGCACTCCCCCGGTCCCGCCACCCGGGCAATGGCCCGTGGCCGTGGCCGAGACCCCCTACGACCCCCTGCTGTGGCACGACGCGGGCGCGGACGACGAGGGCGTCGGCGGCCACCGCCCCGCCCCGTGGCGGCCGTGACCCCGGCCGGCCGTACCGCGCCCGACCACTCGCACCGGACGGAGAGAGCACAGCATGGCCGATCAGCTGACCATGAGCCCGCAACTCCTGGACTACGTACGCGACTTCTCGCTGCGCGAGGACGACGTGCTGCGCGAGCTGCGGGAGGAGACGGCCGAACTGCCCGGCGGCACCGCCCTGCAGACACACCCGGAGGAGGGGCAGTTCCTCTCCCTGCTGGTGCGGCTCACGGGCGCGGCCGCCGTGCTGGAGCTGGGCACCTACACGGGCTACAGCGCCCTGTGCATGGCACGGGCACTGCCGGTCGACGGGCTCCTGGTGACCTGTGACATCACCGATCGCTGGCCGTCGATCGGCGTGCCCTACTGGAAACGGGCGGGGGTGGCCGACCGCGTGGAACAGCGGATCGGGGACGCGGTTGCCGTCCTCGGGGAGCTGCTCGCCGAGCAGGGGCCGGCGCGCTTCGACGTCGTGTTCATCGACGCGGACAAGGCCAACTACCCGCGGTACTACGAACAGTCGCTGGAACTGGTGCGGCCCGGCGGTCTGATCGTCGTGGACAACACGCTGTTCTTCGGCCGGGTCGCCGATCCGGCCTTCACGGACGCCGACACCGAGGGGGTGCGGGCACTGAACGCCCTGGTCCGGGACGACGACCGGGTGGAGGTGAGCATGCTCACCATCGCCGACGGTGTCACGCTCGCCCGCCGCAAAGAGGCCTGACCGGCACGTACTTCGGGGCTGCGACGACGGATGTCGTCGCAGCCCCGAAGTCATCGGGTCACGCGCCGGCTGCCGCCAGGTCGGACGCCTCCAGGCGCACCGTGGTCGACGCCGGTCGCGGATCGGCCACGAGATGGAGCCGCTCCACGTCCCGGATTCCTTCGCCGAGGGCCTCGACGCAGGCGCAGCCGGACTCCTCGAAGCCCGCGAAGCGGTAGGCGACCTCCATCATGCGGTTGCGGTCGGTGCGCCGGAAGTCGGCCACGAGGTGCACCGAGGCGGCGGCCGCCCGGTCCACCAGCCAGTTCAGGATCACCGATCCCGCACCGAAGGAGACCACCCGGCACGAGGTGGCCAGCAGTTTCAGGTGCCACAGGTCGGGGTGCTTCTCCAGCAGGATCACACCGACCGCGCCGTGCGGCCCGAACCGGTCGGTGAGGGTGGTGACCAGCACCTCGTGGGCGGGGTCGGCCGTCAGCGCGCGCAGGGCGGCATCCGGGTAGTGCACGCCGGTGGCGTTCATCTGGCTGGTGCGCAGCGTCAGTTCCTCGACCCGGGTGAGGTCTTCCGGGGTGGCCCGGCCGATCCGCATCACCAGCTCGAGGCTGCGCAGGAACTCCTCGTCGGCTCCTTCGAAGGCCTCCCGTTCGGCGTCCCTGCGGAAGCCGGCCTGGTACATGGCGCGGCGGCGCCTGGAGTCCACGGTGCTCACGGCGGGGCTGAACTCGGGGAGGCCGGTCAGGGTGCGGGCGGCGTCGGCGGGATAGCAGCGGACGTCGGGCAGGTGGTAGGTGACTTCGGCGCGTTCGGCCGGCTGGTCGTCGATGAAGGCGATGGTGCGGTGAGCGAAGTTCAGACGCTGCGCGATCCGTTCCAGCGCCTTCGACTTGGGGCCCCAGCCGATCTCCGGGAGGACGAAGTACTCGGCGACACCGAGCTGTTCCAGCCGGGCCCACGCCTGGTCGTGGTCGTTGCGGCTGCACACCGACTGCAGGATGCCGCGGGAGTCGAGTTCGGCGATCACGGCGCGGATCTCGTCGTCCAGCAGGACCTCGCCGTCCTCCAGGAGTGTGCCGTTCCACAGGGTGTTGTCGAGGTCCCACACCAGGCACTTCACAATGGTCGGGGCGTCGTTCACGGCGCCCCCACGGTGGCCAGCGCGTGCTGCGCGAGCATCAGTTCACACATCTCGTTGCTGCCTTCGATGATTTCCATGAGTTTGGCGTCGCGGTAGGCGCGGGCCACCACGTGACCGTCCACGGCGCCCGCCGAGGCCATGACCTGGACGGCGGTGGCGGCTCCGCGAGCGGCCTGTACGGCGCTGACGTGCTTGGCGAGCACGGTGGCGCTCACCATGTCGGGCGTTCTGTCGTCCCAGCACCGGCTGGCGTGCTCGCACGCGCGGGTGGCGGTCTGCTCGGCGACGTAGAGCTCGGCGACGTGCCGGGCGACGAGCTGGTGGGAGGCGAGCGGCACACCGAACTGGTGCCGCGAGGCGGCGTGGGAGGTGACCGCCGCCAGGCAGGCGCGCAGGATGCCGACGCAGCCCCACGCGACCGAGATACGGCCGTACGCGAGGGCGGTGGTCACCAGCAGCGGCAGGGACAGCTCGTTGCCGCCGAGCAGGTGATCGGCGGGGAGCCGTACTCCTTCGAGGGTCACCTCCGCGTGGCCCGCGGCGCGGCAGCCCAGCGGGTCGGCGACCCTGCGGACCCGGACACCGGGCGTGTCGGCGGGGACCACGACGGCGGCGGCCCCCTCGCCGTAGCGTCCGAAGACGACGAGCAGGTCGGCGTAGTGGGCGGCGGTCACCCAGACCTTGTGGCCGTCGACGACCAGCGCGTCGCCCTCGCTGCGGATGGTGGTGCGGATGGCCGACAGGTCGCTGCCCGCCTGGGGTTCGCTGAAGCCGACGGCGGCGAGCTCGCCGGAGGTCAGGCGGGGCAGATAGGCGCGGCACTGGGCCGTGGTGCCGAGGCGTTCGATGGTCCAGGCGGCCATGCCCTGCGAGGTCATGACGCTCCGCAGGGAGCTGCACAGGCTGCCGACGTGCGCGGTGAACTCCCCACCGATGAGGCTGCTCCAGCCCGGGCCGCCGTACTTGGTGGGGACGCCGGTGCACAGCCGGCCCGTCCCGCCGAGCTCGCGCAGCAGCGGCTCGGGGATCAGGCCGGCCAGGTCCCAGTCGCCGGCCCGGTCGCCGACCAGGGCGGTGACGGAGGCGGCGGCGTCGGCGAACTCGTCACTCACCGGCGTCTCCGGTCGCTCCCTGGAGCCGGCGGACCAGGGACGCCATGCTCCTGACGGTGCGGAAGTTGTCCAGCCGCAGGTCCTTGCCGCGGATCGAGACGCCGTAGGTCTTCTCCAGGTGTACGACGATCTCCATCGCGAAGAGCGAGGACAGTCCGCCGGAGGCGAAGAGGTCGGTGTCCTCCTCCCACACCCTCTTGGTCTTGCCGTGGAGGAAGTCGACGAGCTCCTGCTCGGTGGTGCTCTGCGGTGACACGGTCATGATGTTTCTCCCTGGTAGACGTAGAAGCCACGGCCGGACTTGCGGCCGATGTCACCGGCCCGCACCTTCTCCAGGAGAAGGTCGCAGGGCAGGCAGCCGGGGTCGCCGGTGCGCTCGTGGAGCACCCGGAGCGAGTCGACGAGGTTGTCGATGCCGATGAGGTCCGCGGTGCGCAGCGGGCCGGTGGGGTGGCCGAGGCAGCCCTGCATGAGGGTGTCGACGTCCTCGGCGGTCGCGGTGCCTTCCTGGACCACGCGGGCCGCGTCGTTGATCATGGGGTGGAGCACCCTGCTGGTCACGAACCCCGGCGCGTCCCGCACCACGACCGGCTGCCGCCGCAGCGCGTCGAGCAGGGAGCGGATGGAATCCATCGCCTGCTCGCCGGTGCGGGCGCCGCGGATCACCTCCACGGTACGGATCAGGTACGGCGGGTTCATGAAGTGCGTGCCGACGACGTCCGCCGGGCGGGCGGCCGCCGACGCCAGTTCGTCGATGGGGATGGAGGAGGTGTTGGACACCAGGACGGTGCCGGGTGCCACGACGGCGGAAACCTCGGCGAGGACCTTCTCCTTGATGTCCGCGTCCTCCGTGACGGCCTCGACGACGGCGGTGGCGCCGGCCGCGTCGGCGAGGTGGCCGCCGGTGGTGAGGGCCGCCTCGGGGACGTCGTCGGGCAGTGCCCCCATGAGCTGGGCCAGGCGGAGCTCCCCGGCGATCCTGGACTCGGCGGCGGCGAGTTTCGCGTCGTCCACGTCGATGAGGGTGACGGGGACGCCGTGGCCGACGGCCAGGGTCGCGATGCTCGCGCCCATCACGCCGGCGCCGAGGACGACGAGGTGGTGCCGGGGCGTGCCGGCTGTCTGTGGGAGTGGTTGCTGCATGTCGGCCGCCTACTCGCTTCGGGGGTCGGGGGTGGTGTCGGGGAGGACGGAGTCCAGCCATGTCCGGACGGCGTCGGCGGTGGCGGGCAGATGCTGCTCGAGCATCGACCAGTGGTTTCCGGGTACGTCGACGACGCGGTGCGCGGTCGGCCAGGAGGCCCGCCAGTCGACGGTGCTGTCCGACGCCGGTTCGGCGATCGGTTCCGATGCCCGCACCAGCAGGACGGGCGCCTGGACCGGGGGTGGTGCCCAGTCGTCGAGGAGCTGGAAGTAGCGGCCCATGGCGGTCAGCCGGGCGCCGTCCATGGGGGCTGCCCGGTCCTCGCGTTCGAACATGCCGCGCACCAGCACGTCGTCGAACTGGGTCATCGCCGCGTCGCCGGAGAGGTAGGTGTCGAGCAGCACGACGGCCGCCGGTCCGGCGCCCATCTCCTCCATGCGGGCGGCGGCCGCGTAGGCGAGGGTGCCGCCGGAGGAGGAGCCGAGCAGTACCTTCGGGCGGTCGCCCAGGTGCCGCAGGACGAGTCCGGTCTGGAACTCCAGCAGGGCGTCCAGGTCCGCGGGCAGCGGCTCGTCGGCGGCGAAGCCGGGCGCGTCCAGGGCGCTGACTCCGTAGCGGCCCTCGAAGGCGGCGGCGAACCTGCTGTACTGGTGGGCTCCGCCGAGGGCCACGACGGAGGCGAAGCAGACGAGTTCGGGCGCGTCCGCACGCTGGTGGAGCCGCAGCAGTTCGGGGCGCCGCTCACCCGAGTCGAGCAGGCCGGCTCCGGAGCGGAAGTCCGGGCGCAGCCGGGCGGCCTGTTGCAGCAACTGGATGCCGTCGTGTGCGCGGCCGAGGTCGCAGGCCTGCCGGAACAGGGCGCTGACCGGGTCAGGTCCGGGTTCGGTGGCCGTCGGTCCGGTCTTGGTGGTGGCGGCGAGTTCCGCCGCGAGGCGCTGCGCCAGCCGTGCCGGGGTGCGGCTGTCCAGGACGACGGTGGGGCGCAGCCGCAGGTCGAGCGCCGCCGCGAGCCGGTTGCGCAGTTCGACCGCGGTGAGCGAGTCGAATCCCCGCTCCAGGAAGGCGTCCCCGGGGGCCAGGGCCTCGGGGTCGCTGTGCCCGAGCACCTCGGCCGCCTGGGCACGTACCAGGCGCAGCAGCATCGCGTCCCGCTCCGCCTCCGGCAGGGCGGCGAGCCGCGGGCGCAGGTCCGGCTCGGTCGCCACGGACGCGGCGCGCCGGGGGCCGGGGCGCACCAGCGCACGCAACAACGGCGGTACGGGGCCGTGGCGATGGGCCGCCGGTTCGAGGCCGACGGGCACCACAAGCGGGCGCCCGGCCGCCGGTGCCGCGTCGAACAGCGCCAGGCCCTCCTCGGTGGTCAGGGCGCGGATGCCGGCCCGCGCCATGCGCCGCCGGTCGGTGTCCGAGAGGCCGGTGGTCAGGCCGGTGCGCTGCTCCCACAGGCCCCAGGCCAGGGAGAGGGCGGGCAGTCCCGCGCGCCGGCGGAGAGCGGCGAGGGCGTCGGTGAAGCCGTTCGCGGCGGCGTAGGCGGCCTGGCCGGGACTGCCGAAGACACCGGCGGACGACGAGAACAGCACGAAGGCCGACAGGTTCTGGTCCCGCGTGAGCTCGTGCAGGTTCCAGGCCCCGTCGGCCTTGGGCCGCAGGACGGTGTCGAGCCGATCGTCCGTCAGGTCCGCGAGCACGCCGTCCGCCAGCGCGCCGGCCGTGTGGACGACCGCGGTCAACGGGTGCTCCGGCGGCACCGCGTCGAGCACGGCGGTCAGCGCGGCGCGGTCGGCCACGTCGCAGGCGGCGACGGTGACCCGGCAGCCCGCGGCGCGCAGTTCTTCGGCGAGCCCCGTCACGGCGGGGGTGACGCTCCGGCCGAGAAGCAGCAGGTGCCGGGCTCCGTGTGCGGTGACGAGGTGTCGGGCGACGAGTCCGCCGAGGGTGCCGCCGCCTCCGGTGACGAGGACGGTGCCGTCGGGGTCGAAGGCGGGTGTCTCGGCCGCGGGGGCGGTGGCGCGCACCAGGCGCGGTGCGTGGAGTGTGCCGCCGCGCAGTGCGAGTTGGGGTTCGTCGCCGTTCAGGGCCGTCACCAGGGCTTTTTGAAGGCCCTCGCCGCCGTCGGTGTCCAGGAGCACGAACCGGCCGGGGTGCTCCAGCTGGGCGGTGCGCAGCAGCCCCCATACGGCGGCGCCTGCGACGTCCACCGGGACCTCGCCCAGGTCCACGGCGCCCTGTGTGAGCACGACCAGGGGTGTGTCCGCGCGGTGGGGGTCGGCCAGCCACTCCTTGAGCTGCCGCAGGACGTCCGTGAGCGCGGCGCGCGCGGCCTGCGGGCCGTTGCCGGACGGCGGGCACGGCAGCAGGGCGACGTCCGTCGCCTCGTCGACCGAGCCGAGGACGGCGGTGCGGACCTCGGACTCGGGCGGGACGGCGACCAGGGCCGTCCAGTCGAGCGCGAACAGCGAACGCGCCACGGCACCGGGCGCGCCGGACGTGCCGGACCGCAGGACCAGCCGGCCGACCGTCAGCACCGGGCGCCCGCTGCTGTCGGCGACCAGGACCGATACGGCGTCGCCGTCCTCGCCGACGGGCCGCAGGACCGCGGTGAGCGCCGACTCGCCGCTCTCGCGCAGCGTCACGCCGTGCCAGGAGAACGGCAGCGGTACGCCCGGGGAGCCGTCCCGTGCGTCCGGGCGCAGGCCGACGGTCTGGAGCGCTGCGTCCAGCAGCGCGGGGTGGACGGCGAATCCGTGGTGACCGGGCTCGGGCAGGGCGACCTCGGCGTGGATCTCGGTGCCGACGCGCCAGGCGGCACGCAGGCCGCGGAACAGCGGACCGTAGTGGACGCCCACGGCCTCGAAGTCGTCGTAGAGCCCGTCGATGTCGAGTTTCTCCGCCTCCTCGCCGCGTCCCCGGAAGAGGCCGTCGTCCGGTGCGGGCGCGGGCTGTGGGACGAGGACACCCGTGGCGTGGCGCTGCCACGGTTCGTCGTCGGAGGCCGAGTGGACTCCGATCTCGCGGCGTCCGTCCGGGCCGGGGGCGCTGACGGTGAGGCGCAGCCGACGGGCGTCGTCGGTCAGGACCAGCGGTGCGGCCAGGGTGAGTTCCTCCACCGTGGCGCACCCGACGTGCGCGGCGGCGTGGGCGGCCATCTCCAGGAACCCCACGCCGGGCAGCAGCGCGGTTCCGGCAACGGCATGGTCGGCCAGCCACGGGTGGGTGCGCAGGGAGATGCGGCCGGTGAGGACCGTGCCCTCGCCGTCGGGCAGGTCGACGACGGCCGGGAGCAGGGGGTGGCCGGTGGCCTTCTGGCCGGCCGAGACCGGGTCGCCCACCGGGACGGGGACGTCGAGCCAGTAGTGGGTGCGCTGGAAGGCGTACGTCGGCAGGTCGGTGCGACGGGCGCCGGTACCGTCGAAGAGCCGGTCCCAGTGGACGGGCAGCCCCTGGGTCTGGGCCTCGCCGAGCGCCAGCAGCATGCGGCACGGGCCGCCGTCGTCGCGCTGGAGGGTGGCGAGGACGGCCGTGTCGTCGGCGCCGGCGTCCGCTGCCGTGTCGGCGATGCCGTAGGTGAGCAGGGGGTGCGGGCTGATCTCCACGAAGGTGCGGTGACCGGCGTCCAGCAGCGCCCGCACGGCCTCGTGGAAGCGGACGGTGTGGCGCAGGTTGCGGTACCAGTAGTCGTGGGTGAGAGTGCCGGGGCCCGCCCAGTCGGCGTCCACCGTGGACATCATGGGGACCTCGGGGACGCGGGACGTCAGCCCGGACAGGTCCTCGCGCAGCCGGTCGCGCACCGCCTCGACGTCGTCGGAGTGCGAGGCGTAGGCCACCGGCATGGTCCACGCCATCATGCCCTCGCCGGTCAGGTAGTCGACGAGGCCCGCGACCTCGTCGCCGGGGCCCGCGACGACCAGCACCCGAGGGCCGTTGACGGCGGCGACGGTCACCTTGCCGGACCGGCGCTCCAAGTGGGGGGCGAGCTCGTCGGGCGACATCAGGACGGTGGCCATGCCGCCCGCGCCGGTGAGACCGGCCAGAGCACGGCTGCGCAGGGCGACCACGCGGGCGGCGTCCGGCAGGCTGAGGGCGCCGGCCACACAGGCCGCGGCCACCTCGCCCTGGCTGTGGCCGACTACCGCGGCGGGCTCGACGCCGTAGGAGCGCCATACGGCGGCCAGGGACACCATCACGGAGAACAGGACGGGCTGGACCACCTCCACCGGGTCCAGCTCCGGCGCGCCGGGCACGCGGCGCAGGACATCGGCGACGGACCAGTCCACGTACGGGGCGAGGGCCTGTTCGCACTCGGCGAGTCGGGCCGCGAACACCGGTGAGGCGTCCAGGAGTTCGGCCGCCATGCCGGGCCACTGGGAGCCCAGGCCGGGGAAGACGAAGACGGCTTTGCGGCCGGGCAGCGCGCGGCCGGTGGCGACCGCCGGGTGCGGCCGTCCGGCGGCGAGTGCGGCGAGCCCGTCGAGGAGTTCGGTGCGGCCGCTGCCGGCCACGACCGCGCGGTCGGTGAAGAGGGAGCGGCCGGAGGCGAGGGAGTGGCCGACGTCCGCCGGACGGATGCCGGGGTCCGCCTCCAGGTGGGCGTGGAGGGCGGCGGCCTGGGCGCGCAGGGCGGCCGGGTTCTTGGCGGACAGGGGCCAGACGACCGGACCGGACCCGGCGGGCTCGGCCGGCTCGCGGGGCTCCTCGGACGGTGCTTCCTCCAGCACTGCGTGCGCGTTGGTGCCGCTCGCCCCGAAGGAGGACACGGCGGCCCGGCGCGGATGTCCGGTGTCGGGCCAGGCGCGGGCCTCGGTGAGGAGGGCGATGTGGCCCTCGCTCCAGTCGACCTGGGGGGTCGGCGCGTCGATGTGCAGGGTGCGCGGCAGCAGGCCGTGGCGCATGGCCAGCACCATCTTCATGATGCCGCCGACGCCGGCGGCGGCCTGGGTGTGCGTGAGGTTGGACTTGAGGGAGCCGAGCAGCAGCGGCCGGTCGGCGGGCCGGTCCTGACCGTAGGTGGCGAGCAGGGCCTGCGCCTCGATCGGGTCACCGAGCCGGGTGCCGGTGCCGTGTGCCTCCACCGCGTCCACCTCGGCGCCGCTCAGGCCCGCCGAGGCGAGCGCCTGGCGGATCACGCGTTGCTGGGAGGGCCCGTTGGGCGCGGTCATGCCGTTGCTGGCGCCGTCCTGGTTGACGGCCGAGCCCCGTACGAGGGCCAGCACCGGGTGCCCGTTGCGGCGGGCGTCCGACAGCCGCTCCAGGAGCAGGACGCCGACACCCTCGCCGAAACCGGCGCCGTCGGCCGCAGCGGCGAAGGACTTGCAGCGCCCGTCCGGTGCCAGCCCGCGCTGGCGGCTGAAGCCCACGTAGAGGCTGGGCGTGGACATCACGGTGACCCCGCCGGCGAGCGCGAGGGAGATCTCCCCGCCGCGCAGCGCCTGGCAGGCGAGGTGGAGGGCGACGAGGGAGGACGAGCAGGCGGTGTCGAGGGTCACCGCCGGCCCCTCGAGGCCGAAGGTGTAGGCGATGCGGCCGGTGACCACGCTGGGCACGGTCCCGGTGCCGATGAACGCCTCCACCTCGGGCGGCATGCTGGGCAGCCGGGCCCCGTACTCGTTGTACATGACGCCTGCGTAGACGCCGGTGCGGCTGCCGCGCAGCGACAGCGGGTCGATGCCGCCGCGTTCGACGGCCTCCCAGCAGGTCTCCAGCAGGAGCCGCTGCTGGGGGTCCATGGCCAGCGCCTCGCGCGGCGAGATGCCGAAGAACTCGGCGTCGAAGGCGCAGGCATCGTGCAGGAAGCCGCCCTCCTGGGTGCTGGTGGTGCCGGGGTTGTCGGGGTCGGGGTCGTAGAGGCCTGCGAGGTCCCAGCCCCGGTCGGCGGGGAACCCCGTGACGGCGTCCCGCTCGTCGACGAGCAACTGCCACAGCTGCTCCGGGGTACTGACACCGCCGGGGAAGCGGCAGCTCATGGCGACGACGGCGACGGGCTCGCCGGCCTGCTCGCGCTGCCGCCGCAGCCGCAGGTTCTCGTCGCGCAGCCGCTCGGTCTCCTGGAGCGAGGTGCGCAGCGCCGCCACGACCTTGTCGTCAGTCATCGTGCTCCCCCTTTCGTCCGGGTCGGTCGGGGCTCAGGCACGCTCGCCTCCCATGGCGAGGCGTACGAGGTCGTCGACGCCCATGTCCGCGATCTCCTCGGCGCGGTCGACGGACGGGGCTTCCTCCGCGGCGCCGTTCTCGTGGAGTGCGGGTCCGGCGAGCCGCAGGAGCGCGTCCAGCAGCCCCGAGCGGCGCAGTGCGGCGACCGGGATGGCCGACACCATGCGGGCGATGTCGTCGTCGGCCGGTCCGGCGTTCTCGGTGACCGTGGGAACCGCCGGGGCGAGGCGCTCGGCGCAGTAACCGGCGACCTCGGCCGGGCTGGGGTAGTCGAAAACGAGGGTGGCCGGGAGGCGCAGCCCGGTGGCGGCGCCGAGCCGGTTGCGCAGCTCCACGGCCGTCAGCGAGTCGAAGCCGAGCTGCCGGAAGGCGCGTTCGGGGTCGATGGCCGCGGCGCCGGAGTGTCCGAGCACGTCGGCGACGTGGGCGCACACCAGGTCGGTGAGGGCGGCCCGGGTGTCGTCGGCGGACAGTCCGGTCAGCCGGCGGCGCAGCAGGTCCGCTTCCTCGGCGGCACCGGCGCCCGTGGCGGCGGTGCGGCGTGCGGGGACACGGACCAGCTCGCGGAAGAGTGGCGGTACGCCGGCCGTGGCCGCCCGGGCCGCCACGCGGGCCAGGTCGAGCCGGACGGGTACGAGTGCCGGCTCGTCCAGTGCGAGCGCGGTGTCGAACAGGCTCAGGCCCTCCTCGTTGGAGAGGGCAGCCACGCCGCCCCGGGCCAACCGTCGCAGGTCCACCTCGTCGAGCGTTCCGGTCAGCGCACTGCGCTCGGCCCACATGCCCCAGGCGAGCGACTGGGCGGGCAGTCCCCGGGCGCGGCGGCGCCGGGCGAGGGCGTCGAGGAAGGCGTTGGCCGCCGCGTAGTTGCCCTGCCCGGAGCTGCCGACGGTGCCGGAGGCGGACGAGAAGAGGACGAACGCGGTCAGCGGCAGGTGCTCGGTGAGGTCGTGCAGGTTCAGGGCCGCGTCGGCCTTGGGGCGCAGCACACGGTCGATCCGTTCCGGGGTGAGGGAGCCGATGACTCCGTCGTCGAGGACGCCGGCCGAGTGGACGACGGCGGTCAACGGGTGGGCGTCGGGTATGCCGGCGAGGAGGGCGGCGAGGGCCTCGCGGTCGGCGGCGTCGCAGGCCCGCGCGTCGACGTGGGCGCCCAGGGCGGTGAGTTCGCCGACCAGTTCCCGCGCCTCGGCGGTGTCGGGGCCGCGGCGTCCGGTCAGCAGCAGCCTGCGGACTCCGTGCTCGGTGACCAGGTGCCGGGCGACCAGTGCGCCGAGGACGCCGAAGGCGCCGGTGACGAGGACCGTGCCGTCGGGGTCCCAGGGCTTCGTGGTTCCTGTCCCGGTCTCGGCGCCGGCGACCCGGGCGAGCCGCGGCGCGAGCAACCGCCCGTCCTGCAGGGCGAGTTGCGTCTCGCCCGCGGCCAGGGCGGCGGCGATGGCCGGGACGTCGAGACCTGCCTCGGTGTCGCCGTCGGTGTCGAGGAGCACGATCCGGCCGGGATGTTCGGACTGCGCGGAGCGCACGAGTCCCCAGACCGCCGCCGCCGTCAGGTCGCCGATGTCGTCTCCGGGTGCCGTGGCGACGGCGCCCCGGGTGACCAGGACGAGGCGGGTGTCGGCCCAGCGGTCGTCGGCCAGCCAGTCCTGCAGCAGTTGCAGCACGGCGGTGAGCCCGCTGCGGGCCGCGTCCGCGCTGTCGCCGCCCGCGGGAAGCGCGGTGACGACGGTGTCGGGCACGGGGGCGCCGGCCTCGACGGCGGCGGTGAGCGCGGCGAGTTCGGGGTGGGTCTCGGGCAGCAGCGTTTCGGCTCCGAGGGAGACCCAGCGGCCGCTCGGCGGCTGGGTCGTGGCGGGCAGGAGGGTCCAGTCGAGCCGGAACAGCGAGTCCTGGCGGCTGTCCCGGGCGCGCCGCAGGGCGTCGAAGGAGACGGCCCGCACGGCCAGCGCTCCCACCTCGGCGACGGGTTGTCCGGTGGGGTCGGCCGCGGACAGGGCGATGGAGCCGGTGTCGTCGTAGCTGAGCCGGACGCGCAGTTCGGTGGCGCCCGAGGCGTGCAGCCGGACGGCCCCCCAGGAGAAGGGCAGCCGTGCGGTGCCGGGTTCGTCGGTCTGGGCGGTGCCGCCGGGGGTGGTGAGCCACAGGCCGTGCAGGGCGGCGTCGAGCAGTGCCGGGTGGAGCCCGAACGCTGCGGCCCGGTCCCGCTGGTCCTCGGGCAACCCGACCTCGGCGTAGATGTCGTCGCCGAGGCGCCAGGCGGTGCGCAGGCCGTGGAAGGCGGGGCCGTAGCCGTAGCCGGAGTCCGCGAAGCGCTCGTAGAGGCCGTCGACCGGGACCGGTTCCGCGCCGGCGGGGGGCCATGTGGAGGCAGTGAGCGCAGAAGGGACGTGGTGGAGTTCCGGGGCGAGGACGCCGGCCGCGTGGCCGGTCCAGGCACCCGGGTCGTCCTCGCCGCGCGAGAAGACTCCGAGGCTGCGGCGGCCGTCGTCGTCGGGGGCGCCGACCCGGACCTGGACGTGCACCACCTCGTCCCGGTCGAGCACCAGTGGTGCTTGCAGGGTCAGTTCCTCGACCTGCGGGCAGCCCGCCTCGTCCGCTGCGCGCACGGCCATCTCGACGAACCCGGTGCCCGGCAGCAGGATCACGCCGGAGACGGCGTGGTCGGCCAGCCAGGGGTGGGTCCGGGTCGAGAGGCTGCCGGTGAGGAGGATCTCGCCGGTGCCGGCGACCTCGACGGCGGCGGTGAGGAGCGGGTGGCCGGTGGCGCCTGGCCCGGCGGGCAGCGGGGCCGGGGGCTTGATCCAGAAGTGGCGGCGCTGGAAGGCGTAGGTCGGCAGCGGCACCGGGGCGGCGTCGGCGGATGCGGCGGCCCAGTCGACCGTGCCGCCGCGCACCCACAGTTCGGCGGCGGAGCGCAGCATGCGGTGCGCGCCGCCCTCGTCCCGGCGGAGCGAGCCGACGGCCACGGCGGTGCGTCCGGCGGCCTCGACGGTCTCCTCGACCGCCATGGTGAGCACCGGGTGCGGGCTGACCTCGACGAAGGAGGTGAAGCCCTCGGTGGCCAGGGCGCGTACGGCGGGTTCAAAGCCGACGGTCTCGCGCAGGTTGCGGTACCAGTAGTCGGCGTGCATCCGGGTGGTGTCGAGCCAGCAGCCGTCGACCGGGGAGTACAGGGGCACGTCGGCCTCGGTGGGCGTGAGCCCGGCCAGCGCCTCCATGAGTACGCCGTGGATCTCCTCGACATGGTCGGAGTGGGAGGCGTAGTCGACGTCGATGCGGCGAGCCCGTATGTCCTTGGCCTCGCAGTCGGCGAGCAGAACGGTCACGGCGTCCGCGTCTCCGGCTACGACGGTCGCGGCGGGGCCGTTGAGCGCGGCCACGGACAGGGCGTCGGCCCAGGGGGCGATGGCCGCCCGGGCCTCCGTCTCCGGCAGCGCGAGGGAGACCATGCCGCCGCGTCCGGCCAGCGCACCCAATGCCCGGCTGCGCAGCGCGACGACCCGTGCCCCGTCCTCCAACGACAGCGCACCCGCCACCACCGCGGCCGCGATCTCCCCCTGACTGTGCCCCACCACCGCATCGGGAACGACCCCGAACGACCGCCACACCTGCGCCAACGACACCATCACCGCGAACAGAGCAGGCTGGACCACGTCCGCGCCCTCCCAAGCCCGACCCGACCGCACCGCCTCCGTCAACGACCACTCCACGAACGGCGCCAACGCCGCCTCACACTCACCCATCCGCGCCGCGAACACCGGCGACGAATCCAGCAACTCGGCCGCCATCCCCGCCCACTGCGACCCCTGCCCCGGGAAGACGAACACCGTACGGCCCTCGGTGTCGGCGAAGCCGCGTACCAGCTCGGGGGCGCTCGCGGCGTCGGCGAGTGCGGTGAGGACGTCGGGCAGCCGGCCGGAGTCGCCGACGAGGACGGCCCGGTGTTCGAACGCGGTCCGGCCTGCGAGGGTGGCCGCGACGCCGGGGGCCGGGGTGTCGGGCGCCGAGGCCAGGTGTGCGGCGAGCCGCCGGGCCTGGCCGCTCAGAGCGTCCGGCGACTTGGCGGACAGGGGCCAGGCCACGGCGCCGGAGGGCGTGGACTGCGGGGGCGCCACGGGCTCCGGTGCGGGGGCCTCCTCGATGATGGCGTGGACGTTGGTGCCGCTCATGCCGAACGCGGACACGCCCGCGCGGCGCGGCCGGCCGGTCCGCGGCCATGGCGTCGGCTCGGTGACCACCTCGACGGCGCCGGCCGTCCAGTCGACCTCGGTGGAGCGCCGCTCCGCGTGGAGGGTGGGCGGCACCTGGCCGTGCCGGAGGGCGAGGACGGTCTTGATGACTCCGGCCACACCGGCGGCGGCCTGGGTGTGGCCGATGTTCGACTTCAGGGAGCCGATCAGCAGCGGTCGGCCCCCGTCACGTTCCCTGCCGTACGTCGCGAGCAGCGCCTGGGCCTCGATCGGGTCGCCCAGCCTGGTGCCGGTGCCGTGCGCCTCGACGACGTCGACCTCGGCCGCGGTGAGCCGGGCGTTGGCCAGGGCGGCCCGGATGACCCGCTGCTGGGAGGGGCCGTTGGGCGCGGTGAGGCCGTTGCTGGCGCCGTCCTGGTTGACGGCGGAGCCGCGCAGGACGGCCAGCACGGGGTGCCCGTTGCGCCGCGCGTCGGACAGCCGCTCCAGCAGGATCACGCCGACGCCCTCGGCCATGCCCATGCCGTCGGCGGCATCGGAGAACGCCTTGCAGCGGCCGTCGGCGGCGAGGCCGCGCTGGCGGGCGAAGCTGATGATGGCGCCCGGTGTCGACATCACCGCGACGCCTCCGGCCAGGGCGAGCGAGCAGTCCCCGGAGCGCAGGGCCTGCGCGGCGATGTGGAGGGCGACCAGGGAGGCGGAGCACGCCGTGTCGACGGTGACGGCGGGTCCCTCCAGGCCGAGGGTGTAGGAGATCCGGCCGGAGATGACGCTGGCGGCGCTGCCGGTGAGGAGGTGGCCCTCGTTCTCCTGGGTCTGGGCGACGGAGGCGCCGTAGTCCTGGTAGTTGACGCCGGTGAAGACGCCGGTGTCGCTGCCGCGCAGGCGTTCCGGGTCGAGGCCGGCCCGTTCGAGGGTCTCCCAGGTGGTCTCCAGGAGCAGCCGCTGCTGGGGGTCCATGGCGAGGGCCTCGCGCGGCGATATCCCGAAGAAGTCGGCGTCGAACTCGCCCGCGTCGTGCAGGAATCCGCCGTGGCGGACGTAGGAGGTGCCGGGCCGGTCGGGGTCGGGGTCGAAGAGGGTCTCCAGCGGCCAGTTGCGGTCGCCGGGGAACTCGGAGACGAGGTCCGCGCCCGCCGCCAGTACCTCCCACAGCTCCTCGGGGGTGTGCACCTGGCCGGGGAAGCGGCAGCCCATGGCGACGATCGCGACGGGGTCGTCGGCGGCCGCGGACACCGCCAAGGGGGCGGCGGAAACCGCCTGTTCACCCAGCACCTCGGCGCGGACGTGGTCGGCCAGGACGGCCGCGGAGGGGTAGTCGAAGACGAGGGTGGCGGGCAGCGGGAGGCCGGTGGCGGTGCGCAGGCGGTTGCGGAGTTCGACGGCGGTGAGCGAGTCGAACCCGAGTTCCTGGAAGGCCCGGCCGGGCCGCAGTTCCTCGGGCGAGTCGTGGCCGAGGACGGCCGCCGCGTGGCCGCGCACCAGGTCGAGGGTGACCCGGCGCTGCTCGGCCTCGGGCAGCCCGGTCAGGCGCTCGCGGAAGACGGACGCGGCGGGGGCGGTGGAGTCCGTCGCGGGTGCCTGCGCCTCCTCCAGTTGGCGCCTGACCTCGGGGATGCCGGTGAGCAGGCGGCTGGGGCGTACGGAGGTGAAGACGGCGGCGAACTGCTCCCAGTCGACGTTGGCGAGAGCGATGACGCTCTCGTCGTCGTCGAGGGCCTGCTGCAGCCCGGTGAGCGCACGGTCGGGCTCGATGAGCGGCAGGCCCTGCTTCTGCACACGGTAGAAGTCGGAGTCGTCGACGGTCTCGCGGACGGCCCACGGGTTGGCCGCGGCCCACACGCCCCAGTCGACGCTGGTGGCCTTCAGACCGCGGGCCCGGCGGTGCTCGGCCAGGGCGTCGAGGTAGGCGTTTCCGGCCGTGTAGGCGGCGTGGTTGCTGCTGCCCCACACACCGGCGATGGAGGAGAACAGCACGAAGGCGTCGAGTTCGCGGTCGAGGAGTTCGTCGAGGTGCCGGGCGCCCTCCGCCTTGGCGGCGACGACTTCGGCGAAGGCGTCGAGCGGAGTGTCGTCGAGGGAGGCCAGCTGGATGTAGGCGGCGGCGTGGAAGACCGCGGTGACCGGGGTGCCCTGGGCGTCGAGTTCGGCCAGCAGCCGGGCCACCTGGTCGCGGTCGGCGACGTCGCAGGTGGGCAGGGTGAGGCCGGTACCCAACTCCGCCAATTCGGCGCGCAGTTCGGCGGCGCCGGGAACGTCGCCACCGCGCCGGCCGGGCAGGACCAGGTGTTCGGCGCCGCCGTGGGCGAGCCAGCGGGCGAGGTGGGGGCCGAGGGCGCCGGTGCCGCCCGTGACCAGGACGGTGCCACGGGGCCGCCAGGCCGGCCGGGACTCGGCGCCGGGCAGGCGGGGCGCGCGCACCAGGCGGCGGGCGAACAGGCCCGAGGTGCGCAGGGCGAGTTGGTCCTCGCCGGTCGCACCGGCCAGGACGGCGCGCAGCCGTTCGCGGGCCGGGGTGCTGAGGGCGGCCGGCAGGTCGATCAGGCCGCCCCAGCGGTTCGCGTGTTCGAGGCCGGCCACCATACCGGTGCCCCAGGTCAGCGCCTGGTCGTGGGCGGTGAGCGGGTCGGCGGGGCCAGTGGAGACGCCGCCTCGGGTGGCGCACCACAGCGGGGCGTCGATGCCGAGGTCGCCGAGCGCCTGCACCAGGACGAGGGTCAGCGCGGCGCCGGTGGAGACGGCGGGGTGAAGGGCGTGCGGCCGTCCGGCGAGGGCGACGAGGGAGAGGACGCCTTGGGGCTCGCGCCCGTCGAGGGTGTCGGCGAGTTTCGCGGCGAGGGCCGGGCGGTCGGCGTCGGCGGCGCCGAGCCGCACGGTGACCGGCTGCGCGCCTGCCTCCGCGAGGGCCTCCACCGTGTCGCGGACCGGGGGGTCCGCCTCATGGTCCTCGGGCACGGCGACCAGCCAGACACCTGACAGGCGGGCCGAGGAGGGCTCGGGGACCGGCTGCCAGTCGACGCGGTAGCGCCAGCTCTCGACGGTGGCGGTCTCTCGCCTGCGGCGGCGCCAGTCGCCCAGCGCGGGCAGCACCCGGCCGAGTGCGTCGGCGTCGACCTCCAGGCCGGTGAAGGCGGCGACGGGGTCGGCGCTCTCCACGATGTCCCAGAACTCGGTGTCGTCGCTCGTCTGCGTGGCGGTGGCCGCCGGCTCCGCGGGCCGTAGCCAGAAACGCCGGTGCTCGAACGGGTAGGTGGGCAGGTCGGCGTGGCGGGCGCCGGAGTTGTCGAACAGCACCGGCCAGGCGACGGGCACTCCGCGCACCCACAGTTCGGCGGCCGAGGAGAGCGCGCGGGCGAGGCCGCCCTCGCCGCGCCGCAGAGTTCCGGTCACGACGGCCTGCGGGGCGTCGGCGGTGTCGAGGGACTCCTGGACGGACATGGTCAGTACGGGGTGTGGCGAGACCTCGACGAATATCTCGTGTCCCTGGGCGGCGAGGGCGGTGACGGCGGCGTCGAACTCGACGGTCTCGCGCAGGTTGCGGTACCAGTAGTCGGCGTCCATGGTCGCCGTGTCCAGCCAGTCCCCGGTGAGGGTGGAGAACAGGGGCACGTCCCCGGTGGCCGGGCGGATGCCGTCGAGCATGGTGAGCAGTTCCTCACGGATCCGCTCGACCTGGGCCGAATGGGAGGCGTAGTCGACCGCCACCATGCGGGCGCGGACGCCGTCGGCCTCGCAGGCGGCCTGGAGTTCGGCCATCGCCTCAGGGGTGCCCGAAACGACCACGGCCGAGGGACCGTTGACGGCTGCCAAGGACAAGTCGGCCCGGCCCGCGACGAGTTCGGCGGCCCGCTCGCGCGGGACGGCGAGGGACAGCATGCCGCCGTGTCCGGCGAGGGCGAGGATCGCGCGGCTGCGCAGCGCCACCACCTGGGCGCCGTCCTCCAGGGACAGCGCTCCGGCGACGACGGCCGCGGCGATCTCGCCCTGGCTGTGCCCGAGCACGGCGTCGGGCTCGACGCCCCAGGAACGCCACAGGGCGGCCAGCGACACCATCACGGCCCACAGCGCGGGCTGGACGACGTCCACCCGCTCGAAGGGGGGCGTGCCCTCCTCGCCGCGCAGGACGGCCTGAAGCGACCAGTCGACGTGCGGGGCGAGAGCGCGCTCGCAGTCGGCGAGGGCGGCAGCGAACACCGGGCAGGAGTCGAGGAGTTCGACCGCCATGCCGGCCCACTGTGCGCCCTGGCCGGGGAAGACGAAGACGCGGCGGCCGTCGGTGTCGGCGGTGCCGCGGACCAGCCCGGGGCTCTCCCCGTCCGCGGCGAGGGCGTCGAGGGCGGCCAGCGGATCGGTGCCGACGACCACGGCGCGGTGCTCGAAGGGGGTGCGGCCGGTCGCCAGGGTCCAGGCGGCGTCGAGGAGTTCCGGGGCGCCCGGACCGGTGAGCCGGTCACGCAGCCGCTCCGCCTGGCGGGCGAGCGCGCGCGGCGACCTGGCCGACAGGATCCAGGGCAGGGTGCCGGGGACGTCCCCGCTCTCGGTCGGCTCGGTCTCGGGCGGGGCCTCCTCCAGGATGGCGTGGACGTTCGTACCGCTGAATCCGAAGGAGGAGATGCCGGCCCGGCGGGGCTCGCCGGTCTCGGGCCACGGGCGGGCCTCGGTCAGCAGGGCGACGTCCCCGGAGTCCCAGTCGACGTGCGGGGAGGGCTCGTCGGCGTGCAGGGTGCGGGGCAGGACGCCGTGGCGCAGGGCGAGGACGGTCTTGATGACGCCGGCGACGCCGGACGCGGCCTGGGTGTGCCCGATGTTGGACTTCAGGGCACCTATCCACAGCGGTCGCCCGTGCGGGCGCTCCTGGCCGTAGGTGGCGAGCAGGGCGTCGGCCTCGATGGGGTCGCCGAGGGTGGTGCCGGTGCCGTGGGTCTCGACGACGTCGACGTCGGCTGCCGTGACGTGGGCGTTGGCCAGGGCCTGGCGGATGACGCGTTGCTGGGCGAGGCCGTTGGGGGCGGACAGGCCGTTGCTGGCGCCGTCCTGGTTGACGGCCGAGCCACGCAGCACCGCGAGGACGGGGTGGCCGTTGCGGCGGGCGTCCGAGAGACGTTCGAGGAGGACCACGCCGGCGCCCTCGGCGAGACCCATGCCGTCGGCGCCCGCGCCGAAGGCCTTGCAGCGGCCGTCGGCGGCGAGGCCGCGCTGCCGGGAGAAACCGACGAAGACGCCCGGGGTGGCCATCACGGCCACCCCGCCGGCCAGCGCGAGCGAGCAGTCGCCGCCGCGCAGGCCCTGGGCCGCGAGGTGGATGGCGACGAGGGAGGAGGAGCAGGCGGTGTCGACGGTGACCGCCGGGCCCTCCAGGCCGAGGGTGTAGGCGACGCGGCCGGAGACGACGCTCGCCGCTCCCCCGGCGACCAGGTGGCCCTCGCCGCCCTCCGGGGACGTGCCCGCGAGGGAGGTGTAGTCCTGGTAGTTGAGGCCGACGAAGACGCCGGTGCGGGTGGTGCGCAGGGTGCCCGGGTCGATGCCGGCGCGTTCGACGGTCTCCCAGGAGGTCTCGAGGAGCAGCCGCTGCTGGGGGTCCATGGCGACGGCCTCGCGCGGCGATATCCCGAAGAAGGCGGGGTCGAAGTCGCCGGCGTCGTGCAGGAAGCTGCCTTCGCGGACGTAGGAGGTGCCCTGGTGGTCGGGGTCGGGGTGGTAGAGCCGCTCCAGTGGCCAGCCGCGGTCGGTGGGCATGCCCGACAGCACCTCGCCGCCGTCCTGAAGCAGCTGCCACAGCCGTTCGGGGGTGTCGATGCCGCCGGGGAAGCGGCAGCTCATGGCGACGACGGCGATGGGCTCGTCGGGTTCGGCATGGGCCCTGGTCTCCGGTTCGGCCACCGGGGCCGGTGCGAGGCCGAGCAGTTCGGTCCGCAGGTGCTCGGCGAGCAGGCCGGCGGTGGGGTAGTCGAAGACGACCGTGGCGCGCAGCCGCAGGCCGGTGGCCGTGTTGAGCCGGTTGCGCATCTCGACGGCGATGAGGGAGTCGAAGCCCAGCTCGCGGAAGGCCCGGTCGGGCAGGACCGCGTCGGCGGAGTCATGGCCGAGGACCGCGCTCGCATGCGTGCGGACGAGTTCGAGCAGGGTGCGCCGGACGTCCGCCTCGGACAGCCCGGCGAGGCTGCGGCGCAGGGCGGACGCGCCGTCGGTGGGGTCCTCCTCGTCCGGTTCCTCGGCGGTGGCAAGCGCGCGGACGTCGGGCAGTGAGGCGATGAGGGGGCTCGGGCGCACGGAGGTGAAGACGGGCACGAAACGCGCCCAGTCCACGTCGGCGACCACGACCACGGTCTCGTCGTCGTCCAGGGCCCGCTGGAGTCCGGTGACCGCGAGGCGCGGGTTCATGAACGGGATGCCGCGCTGGAGCAGTTGCTGCTCCAGGTCGCCGGTGGCCAGGCCGCCGCCCTCGGCGCTCCAGATGCCCCACACGATCGAGGTGGCCTTCAGGCCGCGTCCGCGGCGGTGGCCGGCGAGTGCGTCGAGGTAGGCGTTGCCGGCGGCGTAGGCGGAGTGGTCGGCGCTCCCCCAGGTTCCCGAGACGGAGGAGTACAGGACGAAGGCGTCCAGGTCGGCCTCGGCGAACACCGCGTCCAGGTTGGCGGCGCCCTGGACCTTGGCGGCCAGGGTGGCGTTCATCGTCGCCGGGTTCTCGTCGCGCAGGGACAGCAACTGGGCCGCGGCGGCGGTGTGCAGGACGGCGTCCATGCGGCGGCCCTCGTCGGAGAGCCGGTCGACCAGGTCGGACAGGGCTTGGCGGTCGGTGATGTCGCAGGCCGCGAGGGTGACGCCGACGCCGAGTTCGGTGAGTTCGGCGGCCAGTTCCCCGGCACCGGGGGCCTCGGCGCCGCGTCGGCTGACCAGGACGAGATGCTCGGCGCCGCCGCGGGCGAGCCGGCGGGCGGCGTGGGCGCCGAGTCCGCCGGTGCCGCCGGTGACGAGCACGGTGCCCCGAGGCTGCCAGGGGTTCGGCGTGTCGCCGCCGACGGGTGCGCGTTCGAGCCGGCGGACGTGGATGCCGGAGGGCCGTACGGCCACCTGGTCCTCCTCGCCGGCGCCGGCGAGGACGTCGGCGAGGTGCAGGGCCGCGCGTTCGCCGCAGCTCTGAGGGAGGTCGATCAACCCGCCCCACAGGCCGGGGTGTTCGAGTGCGGCGGTCCGGCCGAGACCCCATACGAGGGCCTGTACGGGGTGGGGCACGGGCTCGCCCGCGCGGACCGCGACGGCACCCGTCGTGGTGCACCACACGCGGGCCCCGGTCGCGGCCCGGTCCAGCACCTGGACGACGGTGGTGGTCAGGGCCAGACCGGTGGGCAGGGCGGGCAGACCGGGGTGCGGGCGCTCGTCCAGGGCCAACAGGGAGAGGAATCCGGCCGGTTGGTCCGCCAGGTGGGGGCGCAGGGTCTCGGTGAGCCGGGCCCGGTCGGTGTGCGAGGCGTCGAGGGCCACGACGCGGGTCTCGGCGCCCCGCTGCCGCAGCGCGTCCACGACGTGGGTCACGACGGGGTCGTCGGCCCGGTCTTCTGGGACGAGGACCGGCCAGAGGCCGTGCAGGGGTGCGGTGGGCCGTACGGTGTGCCGCTGCCAGGTGATGTGGTAGCGCCAGCGGTCCAGCACGGAAGCGTCGCGGCGGCGTCGGCGCCAGTCGGCGAGGGCGGGCAGGACGTCGCTCCAGGTGTCGGCCGCGACTCCGAGCGTGGCGGCGACGGCGGCGACGTCCTCGCGCTCGACCGCGGCCCAGAAGGCGGCGTCGGCGGGGTCGTCGGCGACGGCACCGGTACCTGCCGGGGTTTCCGGTTCCAGCCAGAAGCGCCGGTTCTGGAAGGCGTACGTGGGCAGGTCGACCCGCCGGGGCCCGTGGCCCTCGTACACGGCCTGCCAGTCCACCCGCACGCCCGCCACGTGCGCTTCGGCGAGTGCCGTGAGCATCCGGCGCAGGCCGCCCTCGTCGCGGCGCAGGGTGCCGGTGACGAGCGTGGGCGGGACGGGGACGGCCGCGTCGGGGTCGGCGAGGTCGTCGACGATGTCCTGCGTCGGGACGGTGAGGACCGGGTGCGGGCCGACCTCCAGGAAGACGGTGTGCCCCTGGTCGGCCAGGGTCCGTACGGCGGTGTCGAATTCGACCGTCTGCCGCATGTTGGCGAACCAGTAGGCGGCGTCCAGGGTGCGGGTGTCCAGCAGGGCCCCGGTCACCGTGGAGCAGAACGGGATGCGGGAGGCGCGCGGCCGGACCGGGGCCAGGGCGGTGAGGACACCCTCGCGCAGCGGGTCCATGTGGGCGGAGTGGCC
Source organism: Streptomyces sp. NPDC051172 (assembly GCF_040682555.1). Classification (NCBI taxonomy): domain Bacteria; kingdom Bacillati; phylum Actinomycetota; class Actinomycetes; order Kitasatosporales; family Streptomycetaceae; genus Streptomyces; species Streptomyces sp. NPDC051172. Next base: position 41,629 of record NZ_JBFBBE010000044.1, on the reverse strand, counting down.
GGCGACGTCGGCGGCGACGCGCCGCACCCGTGTCCCGTCGGCCTCGCAGCCCGTCAGGAACTCCTCCAGTGCCTCGGGGTCGCCCGCGACCACGGCGGATGCGGGGCCGTTGACGGCGGCGACGGACAGCCGGTCGTCGAAGGGGCGCAGCCGCTCGCGCAGGGCGTCGGCGGGCAGCGCGACGGAGGCCATGCCGCCGGTGCCGGACAGCTCGCGCTGGGCGCGGCTGCGGACGGCGACGATCCGGGCGGCGTCCTCCAGGGAGAGGGCGCCCGCCACGTACGCGGCGGCGATCTCGCCCTGGGAGTGGCCGACGACGGCGTCGGGTTCGACGCCGTACGACTGCCAGAGGGCGGCCAGGGAGACCATCACGGCGAACAGGACGGGCTGGACGACGTCGATGCGCTGCAGGCTGGGGGCGTCCGGCTCGCCCCGGACGACGGCCGACAGCGACCAGTCCAGGTGGGGTGCGAGGGCCTGCTCGCACTCGGCCATGCGGGCGGCGAACACCGGTGACTCGGCGAGCAGGGCGCGGGCCATGCCCTCCCACTGACCGCCCTGTCCCGGGAAGACGAACACCGTCTTGCCGTCGCCCGCGCCGGTGCGGCCCACGACGGTCTCGGGGGCGCTGCCGCCGGCGGCCACGGCGGCGAGGCCGCGTCGGAAGCCGTCCGCGTCGTCGGCGACGACCACGGCCCGGTGTTCGAAGGCGGAGCGGGTGGTGGCCAGGGAGTGGCCGACGTCGGCGGGGCGTACGTCCCGGTGGTCGGCGAGCCATGCGGCGAGTCGGACGGCCTGGTCGCGCAGCGCGTCGGGGGTGCGGGCGGCCAGCGGCCAGGGCACGGTGCCGCCGCCCGCGGCCGGGGTGACCTCGGCGTCGGTCTCGACGGCCGGGGCCTCCTCGATCAGGACGTGGGCGTTGGTGCCGCTCATGCCGAACGAGGACACCCCCGCGCGGCGCGGCGCCCCGGTGCCCGGCCAGTCGCGGGCCTCCGCGAGCAGCCGTACGGCGCCGGAACTCCAGTCGACGTGCGGGGTGGGGGCGTCCACGTGCAGGGTCTGGGGCAGGACGCCGTGCCGGATCGCCATGACCATCTTGATGACGCCGGCCAGACCGGCGGCCGCCTGGGTGTGGCCGATGTTCGACTTGACGGAGCCCAGCCACAGCGGCCGTTCCTCGGGGCGCTCCTGGCCGTAGGCGGCGAGCAGGGCGTCGGCCTCGATCGGGTCGCCGAGCCGGGTGCCGGTGCCGTGCGCCTCGACGACGTCGACGTCGGCGGGCGTCAGGCCCGCGTCCTGCAGGGCGGCCCGGATGACGCGCTGCTGGGAGGGCCCGTTGGGGGCGGTGAGGCCGTTGCTGGCACCGTCCTGGTTGATGGCGCTGCCCCGCAGTACGGCGAGGACGGGGCGGCCGGCTGCCTGGGCGTCACGGAGGCGTTCGACGAGGAGGACGGCGACGCCCTCGCCCCAGCCGGTGCCGTCGGCCGCCGCGGCGAAGGGCTTGCTGCGGCCGTCGGCGGCGAGGCCGCCCTGCCGGGCGATCTCGACGAACGCCCCGGGCAGGGCCATGACGTTGACGCCGCCGACGAGCGCCAGCGAGCACTCGTCGTTGCGAAGGGAGTGGGCCGCGAGGTGCAGGGCGACGAGGGAGGCGGAGCAGGCGGTGTCGACGGTGACGGAGGGGCCCTCCAGGCCCATGACGTACGACACCCGGCCGGACATGACGCTGACCGCGTTGCCGGTCATCAAGAAGCCCCGGACCGCCTCCGGCGCGCCGTCGGCCAGGGACATGTAGCCCTGGTCGATGGAGGCGGCGAACACGCCGGTGCGGCTGCCGCGCAGCGACAGGGGGTCGATGCCGGCCCGCTCGACCGCCTCCCAGCAGGACTGCAGCATCAGCCGCTGCTGGGGGTCCATGGCGAGGGCCTCGCGCGGCGAGATCCCGAAGAAGTCGGGGTCGAAGCCGGCCGGGTCGTCGAGGAACGCACCCTGCACGGGTACTCCGGAAGAGGCCAGCGCGCCGACCTCCCAGCCCCGGTCGGCCGGCATCCCTGCGATGGTGTCACGGCCGGCGGCGACCAGCTCCCACAGGTCCTCGGGGCTGCGCACCCCGCCGGGGAAGTGGCAGCTCATCGCGGTGATCGCGATGGGCTCACGGTGCCGTTCCTCGGCCTCGCGCAGCCGCCTGCGGGTCTGCTGGAGATCGATGGTCACGCGGTTGAGGTAGTCGCGCAGACGCTGCTCGTTGTTCTCGCCGTGCTCGCTCACTGGGCATCCTCGCCTTCTGGAAGCAGTGGTACGTGGATCCGGGGCGTCACGAGATGCCCAGCTGGTTGTCGATGAGGTGGAAGATCTCGTCGTCCGTGGCGGACGCGATGTTCGCGGCGGTGACCTCGCCGTCGGTTCCGCCCTGCGGGGCGGAGGCCTCCAGGGCGGTGAGGGCCTCGCGCAGGCGCCGGGCCAGCAGGTCACGCTCGGGGGCCTCCGGTGGCAGCCCCGCGAGGCGTTCCAGGAACCGGTCGAGTTCGGCCGGCGACGTGGCCGGCCGGGCCGGGCGGGTGCGCTCGCCGACGGCCGTGCCGATGTGGCGGGCCAGCGCCTCGGGGGTGGGGTGGTCGAAGACCAGGCCGGCAGGCAGCCGCACACCGGTCGCGGCGGAGAGCCGGTTGCGCAGTTCGACCCCGGTGAGGGAGTCGAAGCCGAGGTCCTTGAAGGGGCGGCCCTGCTGGACCCGTTCGGCCGAGGTGTGGCCGAGGACGGCGGCGGCGTGGCTGCGCACGAGGTCGAGGAGGGCTCGGTGGGTGTCCGTCTCGGACAGCCCGCTCAGCCGCGTCATCAGGTCGTCGGCGGCCCGGCCCGGGGCCGCCTCGGCGGCGGCGCGCCGGCGCGGGGCGCGGACCAGGCCCGCCAGCAGCGGCGGGATCTCCTGGGTGCCCGCGCGCAGCGCGGCCGTGTCGATCCGGGCGGCCAGCAGGTAGTCGTGGTCCAAGGCGAGGGCGCGGTCGAACAGGGCGAGGCCCTCGGCGGAGGCGAGCGGGGTGACACCGCTGCGGTTCATCCTGGTGAGGTCGGCCTCGCCCAGGTGCCGGGTCATGCCCGTGCGCTCCTCCCACATGCCCCAGGCGATCGACAGCCCCGGCAGGCCCTCGGTGCGGCGCCGCCGGGCGAGTGCGTCCAGGGCGGCGTTGGCGGCCGCGTAGTTGGCCTGTCCCGCCCCGCCGAAGAGGGCGGAGCCGGAGGAGAAGAGCACGAAGGCGGCCAGGTCGCTGTCCCGGGTCAGTTCGTGCAGGACGAACGCGGCGTCGGTCTTGGGACGCAGCACCTTCTCGAGGTGTTCGGGGGTGAGGGAGTCGACCAGGGCGTCGTCGAGGACGCCGGCGGCGTGCACGACGGCGGTGAGCGGGGCGGCGGTCTCGGCGAGGACGGCGGCGAGGCCGTCTCGGTCGGCGGCGTCGCAGGCGGCGATCCGTATCTCGGCGCCGAGGGCCGCGAGTTCGTCGCGCAGTTCGCTCGCGCCGGGCGCGTCGAGGCCGCTGCGGCTGGTCAGCAGCAGGTGCCGCATGCCGTGTTCGGTGACGAGGTGCCGGGCGACGAGGCGGCCGAGCGTGCCGGTGCCGCCGGTGATGAGGACGGTGCCGTCCGGGTCGGGGGTGCCGGGCAGCAGCAGGACGTTCTTGCCGGTGTGCCGGGCCTGGCTCACGTGCCGGAACGCCTCGGGGGCCCGGCGTACGTCCCAGCAGGTGAGTGGCAGCGGGGTGAGGGCTCCGTCGTCGAACAGGTCGACGAGGTGCCGCAGCAGCTCGCCGATCCGTTCCGGGCCGGCCTCGGCGAGGTCGTACGCCTGGTAACGGACTCCGGGGTGGGCGGCTGCCACGGCGTCCGCGTCGCGGATGTCGGTCTTGCCCATCTCCAGGAAGCGTCCGCCGCGAGGCAGCAGGCGCAGTGACGCGTCCACGAACTCCCGGGCCAGACAGTCCAGGACGAGGTCGGCGCCCCGCCCGTCGGTGGCGGCCAGGAAGCGGGACTCGAAGTCCAGGGTGCGCGAGGAGGCGATGTGCTCGTCGTCGAGGCCGAGCGCACGCAGGGTGTCCCACTTTCCGGGACTCGCCGTGCCGTACACCTCGGCGCCCGCGTGCCGGGCGAGCTGCACGGCAGCCATGCCGACACCGCCGCCGGCGGAGTGCACCACGACCTTCTCCCCCGCCCGCAGACCGCCGAGGTCGAACAGGCCGTAGTGGGCGGTGAGGAAGGCGACGGGTACGGCGGCGGCCCGGGCGAAGGACCAACCGGCGGGCATCGCGACGACGGTGCGGCGGTCCGCGACGGCGACCGGGCCGAAGGCGGCGCCGAAGACGCCGAACACGCGGTCGCCGGGGGCCAGGTCGCCGACCCCGGGCCCGGTCTCCAGGACCACCCCGGCGCCCTCGCTGCCCAGGACGCGCTGGTCGGGGACGAGGCCGAGGCTGATGGCGACGTCCCGGAAGTTGAGGCCGGCCGCGCGGACGGCGATCCGCACCTCGCCCTCGGCCAGGGGGGCGTGGGCGTGCGGGGCGGGCAGCAGGGCGAGGCCGTCGAGGCTGCCGTCGCCGGTGACGGCCAGGTGCCAGGCAGCGTCGTCGGCCGGAGGTGCGAGGGCGTCGTCCCGGCCGGCCCGGGCTAGCCGCGGAGCGAGCACGGCGCCGTCGCGCAGCGCGAACTGGGTCTCCCCGGTGGCGAGCGCCCGGGGCAGGGCCTCCTCGGAGGCGGTGGTGCCGTCCAGGTCCACCAGCACGAAACGGTCCGGGTGTTCGGTCTGGGCGGCGCGTACGAGGCCCCACACCGCCGCTTGCGCCGGGTCGGGCGCGGGGGTGCCGAGGGCGGTGGAGACGGCGTGGCGGGTGACGACCGCGAGGCGGGCCTCGGCGAGGGCGGGTTCGGTGCCCCAGCGGCGGACGAGGTCCAGGGCATGGCCGGTGAGCGTACGGACCGCCCCGGCACCGGTCTCGGCGGGGCAGAACCACACCAGGAGCGCGGGCACCTCGTCGGCACGGTCCGCGAGGCGCGCGAGGAGGGCGTCGTCGAGCACCGCCGGGTCCACGGCCTCGGGCCCGTCGGTGGGGACCGGTGTCCACTCCAACCGGTACAGCCCGTCCCGGCCGACGGCAGGCGTCAGCGCCCCCGGGGTCAGCGGGCGCAGGAGCAGTGACTCGGCGGACAGGACGGGCTCACCCGCCGGGTCCCAGGCGTCGAGGGTGACCGTGTCGGGCGCGGCGGATCCGATCCGGATGCGCAGCGCGGCGGCGCCGGCGGCGTGCACCTCGACGCCGGACCAGGAGAACGGCAGCCGGGCCCGGCCGTCCTGCCCGGCGAGCAGCGCGGAGGCCTGGAGGGCGCCGTCGAGGAGAGCCGGGTGCACCAGGTAGCGGGCGGCGTCGGACTGCTGGTCGAGGGCGATCTCGGCGTAGACGTCGGTGCCGTGGCGCCAGGCGGCGCGCAGGCCGCGGAAGGCAGGGCCGTAGGCGTACCCGGCTTCGGCGAAGCGGTCGTAGACGCCGGTCAGGTCGACGGGTTCGGCTCCCGGCGGCGGCCAGGCCGCAGGAGCGACCGGAGCGGCCGGACGGTCGCCCGGACCGAGGGTGCCGGTGGCGTGCGGGGTCCATTCGGTGCCCGGGTCGCCTTCGGGGCGGGCGTACAGGCCGAAGGTGCGGCTGCCGTCGTCCTCGGGGGGCCCGACCCGCAGTTGCACGTGGACGCCGTCGCGCTCGGGCAGGACCAGCGGTGTCTGGAGGGTGAGTTCCTCGACGGCGGCGCTGCCGGCCTCGTCGGCGGCGCGCAGGGCGAGTTCCAGGAACGCGGTGCCGGGCAGCAGGTTCAGTCCGGAGACGACGTGGTCCGTGAGCCAGGGATGGGCGCGGGCCGAGAGGCGTCCGGTGAGCAGGTGTTCGCCGGAGCGGGCGAGGTCGACGGACGCGCCCAGCAGGGGGTGGCCGGTGGCGCCGAGTCCGGCGGTGGCCACGTCGCCGCTGCGGACGGGGACGTCCAGCCAGTAGCGGGTGCGCTGGAAGGCGTAGGTGGGCAGGTCGGCGGCCGGGGCGCCGCTGCCGGGAAGGGAGGTGGACCAGTCGACGGGCAGGCCCTGGACGTGGGCCTCGCCGAGCGACAGCAGCAGCCGGTCGAGGCCGCCGTCGTCGCGGCGCAGGGAGCCGACGACGAGGCCGCCCTCGGTCTCGTCCAGCGCTTCCTGGACTGCGGCGGTGAGCACGGGGTGCGGGCTGGTCTCCACGAATGTGGTGAACCCGGCCTCGGCGAGCGCCTGGACGGCCGGTGCGAACCGGACGGTGCCGCGCAGGTTGCGGAACCAGTAGTCGGCGTCGAGTTCGGGGCCTTCGAGCCAGTCGGCTTCCAGGGTGGAGTACATGCGGATACGGGCCTGTGCGGGGCGCAACCCGGACAGCGCGTCGTGGAGTTGTGTGCGCAAGGGGTCCATCTCGGCGGAGTGGGAGGCGTAGTCGACCTCGATCCGCCGGGCGCGGACGCCGTCGGCCTCGCACTCGGTGAGGAGTTCGGCCAGGGCTGCCGCCTCGCCCGCTACCACGGTGGAGCGCGGGCCGTTGACGGCGGCGACGGACAGCCGCTCGCCCCAGTTCGCCAGCAGCTCGGCGGTACGGTCGGCGGGCAGGGCCACGGATGCCATGCCGCCACGGCCGGCGAAGTCCCGCAGCAGCCTGCTGCGCAGGGCGACGACCTTGGCTCCGTCCTGAAGGGAGAGCGCCCCGGCGACCACGGCGGCGGCGATCTCACCCTGGCTGTGCCCGAGGACGGCGTCCGGCTCGACGCCGTAGGCCCGCCAGGCCGCGGCGAGGGAGACCATCACGGCGAAGAGGGCCGGCTGGACGACGTCGACGCGTTCCAACTCGGCCGCGCTGCCGAGGACTTCGGTCAGGGACCAGTCCACGTGCGGGGCGAGGGCCGCCTGGCAGTCGGCGAGGGCCGAGGCGAACGCGGGGCAGGTGTCCAGGAGTTCGAGCGCCATGCCGGCCCACTGGGCGCCCTGGCCCGGGAAGACGAAGACGGTACGGCCGACCGCTCCCGCGACGCCCTGGGCCGTGCGGGGCCAGGGGCTGCCGTCGGCCAGGGCGCGCAGTCCGGCGGTCAGTCGCTCGCGGTCGCCGACGAGGACGGCCCGGTGCTCGTGCCGGGCGCGGCCGGTGGCGAGGGTACGGCCGACGGCTGCGAGGTCGGCTTCGGGGTGGCTCTCGGCGTAGGCGGCGAGGAGTTCCGCCTGGGCTCGGAGGGCTTCGGGGGTGTGGCCCGAGACGGTCCAGGGGACGGGCGGCCCGTCCGGGCCCGTCTCCACGGGAGGTTCGGGATCCGGGGACTGTTCCAGCACGAGATGGGCGTTGGTGCCGCTCATGCCGAACGAGGAGACGGCGGCGCGCCGCGGCCGGCCGGTGTCGACGGACCATTCCCGCGCGTCGGTCAGCAGCTCCACCGCGCCCGCCGGCCAGTCGACCTGTGACGACGGCGCGTCCACGTGCAGGGTCTTCGGGAGCAGCCGGTGCCGCAGCGCCTGGACCATCTTGATCACGCCGCCCACTCCGGCTGCCGCCGAGGTGTGCCCGATGTTCGACTTCAACGACCCGAGATACAGCGGCTGTTCGCGATCCCGTCCGTAAGTGGCCAGCAGCGCCTGCGCCTCGATCGGGTCCCCCAGCCGGGTCCCCGTACCGTGCCCCTCGACGACGTCCACGTCCTGCGGCGACAACCGGGCGTCGGCCAACGCGGCCCGGATGACCCGCTGTTGAGCCGGACCGCTGGGGGCGGTCAGGCCGTTGCTGGCCCCGTCCTGGTTCACCGCCGACCCGCGCACCACCGCCAGCACCCGGCGCCCGGCCGCCCGTGCGTCCGACAGCCGCTCCAGTACGACGACACCGACGCCCTCGCCGAAGCCGGTGCCGTCGGCGGCGTCGGCGAAGGCCTTGCAGCGGCCGTCGGAGGCCAGGCCGCGCTGCCTGCTGAACTCCACGAACAGCTCGGGGCTGGACATGACGGTGACGCCGCCCGCCAGCGCGAGGGTGCACTCGCCGGACCTGAGGGCCCGTACCGCCAGATGCAGGGCGACCAGCGAGGACGAGCACGCCGTGTCCACCGTCACCGCCGGACCCTCCAGACCGAGCGTGTAGCTGACCCGGCCGGACAGGACGCTGCCCGAGTTGCCGGCGCCCAGGAAGCCCTCGACCTCCTCGGGGATGTGGGGCAGCAGTCGGGCCGCGTAGTCCTGGTGCATGACGCCGACGAACACGCCCGTCGGTGTGGCGCGCAGGGTGGCCGGGTCGATGCCCGCTCGCTCCAGCGCCTCCCAGGACGTCTCCAGCAGCAGCCGCTGCTGCGGATCCATGGCCAGCGCCTCACGCGGGGAGATCCCGAAGAAGCCCGCATCGAACTCGGCGGCCGCGTCGAGGAATCCGCCTTCGCGCACGTACGTCGTGCCGTGGCGTCCACCGTCGGGGTCGTAGAGGTTGTCGAGGTCCCAGCCCCGGTCGGCGGGGAAGGCGGCGATGCCGTCGGTGCCGGCGGCCACGAGGTCCCACAGGTCCTCCGGGGAACGGACGCCTCCCGGGTAGCGGCAGCCCATGGCGACGACGGCGATGAGGTCTTCGTCCGTCGCGGCCCGGGGGGCGGGGGCGGCGGGCGTGTCGGCCGTGCCGGTCAGCTCCTCGTCGAGGCGGGCGGCGAGGGCCTCGGGGTTGGGGTGGTCGAAGACCAGGGTGGCGGGCAGCCGCAGCCCGGTGGCGGTGCCGAGCCGGTTGCGCAGCTGGACGGCGGCCAGCGAGTCGAAGCCGAGGTCGCGGAACGCACGCCCGGACTCGACGGCCTGCCCGGAGGCGTGGCCGAGGACGGCGGCGACCTGTTCGCGGACCAGGTCCAGCAGTTCGCGTCGGCGCCCGGGGCCGTCCAGTGCGGCGAGCCGGCGGCTCAGCGCCGTCCTGTCGTCGCTGCCGGGGCCGTCGGTGGCGGCCTGCGGGCGCACCTGGGTACGGACCAGGCCGTGCAGCAGCCGGGGCACGGGGTCGGCGGCGGTCCGGCCGCGCAGTGCGGCGGTGTCCAGACGCAGCGCGACCAGGTGCGGCGCGTCGACGGTGATCGCGCTGTCGAGCAGCGCCAGGCCCTGGTCGACGGTGAGGGGGCGCATGCCGGAGCGCTCGATGCGGCGGACCTCCTCGTCCCCGAGGTGGCCGGTCATGGCGCTGCGCTGCTCCCACAGGGTCCAGGAGATCGACTGCCCGGCCAGGCCGCGGGCGCGCCGGTGGTGGGCGAGGCCGTCGAGGAAGGCGTTGGCGGCGGCGTAGTTGCCCTGCCCGGGGCCACCGAACGTGCCGGCCGCGGAGGAGAAGAGCACGAAGGCGGCGAGGTCGTGGTCCTCGGTGAGGCGGTGCAGGGTGAGCGCCGCGTCGGTCTTCGGTCGCAGCACGGCGTCGACGCGGTCCGGTGTGAGGGATTCGATCACGCCGTCGTCGAGAACTCCCGCAGCGTGGAACACGGCCGTCAGCGGGTGGCCCGCGGGTACGCCGGCCAGCAGCTCGGCCAGTTGTCCGGGGTCGGCCGCGTCGCAGGCGAGGATCCGCGCGTCGGCGCCGAGGGCGGCGAGTTCGTGGCGCAGTTCCGCTGCGCCGGGAGCGTCGGGCCCGCTGCGGCCGGCGAGCAGCAGATGCCGCACTCCATGGTGACGGACCAGGTGGCGGGCGACATGGCCGCCGATGAGGCCGGTGCCGCCGGTGATCAGCACCGTGCCGTCGGGGTCCAGGGTGGGCGCCCGGTCGTCGTCCCGTGCCGGGGTCCGGGTCAGGCGCGGTGCGAGCCAGCGGCCGTCCCGCAGGGCCAGCTGCGGTTCGTCGTGGGTTTCCAGTACGGCGACCAGGGCGGCCGGGTCGGTGTCCGCCCGGTCGGTGTCGACGAGGTGGAAGCGGCCGGGGTGCTCGGACTGGGCGGAGCGCACAAGCCCCCAGACGGCGCTCAGCGGCAGGTCGGCGACGTCGTCGCCGGAGTGCACGGCCACGGCTGACCGGGTGATCAGCACCAGCCGGGAGTCCGCCCGGCGCTCGTCGGCGAGCCACTCCTGGAGCAGGGCGAGCGCATCGTGCACAGCGCGGTGGGTGTCGTCGGCGGGGGCGAGTTCGGCCAGGACGAAGTCCGCGTCCCGGGACTCGGTGAGGCGTGCCCACCGGGCGCGGGCCGGGCCGGTCGCCGGGGCGAGCAGCGTCCAGTCCAGGTGGAAGAGCGAGTCGTGGTGGCGTGCCGGGCCCCGCAGCGCGTCGGGGGCGGCCGGGCGCAGGCCGAGGGAGGCCACGGACAGGACGGGCTGTCCGGCCGGGTCGTAGGCGTACAGCGCCATGCTGTCCTGGCCGGTCGGGGTGATCCGCAGGCGCAGGCGGGTCGCGCCCTGGGCGTGCAGGGCGGCCCCGGTCCAGGTGAACGGCATCCGGCCGCCGCCCGCGCCGATCAGGCCGGTGGTGTGCAGGGCGCTGTCCAGCAGGGCGGGATGCAGTCCGAAGCGGCCGGCGTCGCTGTGCCGGTCGTCCGGGAGGCTCGCCTCGGCGAAGTACTCCTCCTCCAGGCGCCATACGGCGTTCAGGCCCTGGAAGACCGGTCCGTAGGCGAAGCCGCCCGCTGCGAACCGCTCGTAGATCCCGGTGATGTCGACCGGTTCGGCGCCGGGCGGCGGCCAGTGCGTCAGCGGTTCGGCCGGCGCCGCGGGGGCGGCGGACAGGACGCCGGTGGCGTGCGGGGTCCACTCGTCGGCGTCGGCGTCGTTGTCGTCGGGCCGCGAGTGCACGGTCAGCGGGCGGCGGCCCTCGTCGTCCGGTGCGCCGACGGTCAGCTGGATGGCGACGCCGCCCGTCTGCGGCAGGCGCAGCGGAGCGTGCAGGGTGAGTTCCTCGACCTGGCCGCAGCCCACCTGGTCGGCGGCGGCGACGGCGAGTTCGAGGAAGGCGGTGCCGGGCAGCAGGGCGCTGTCCCCCACCGTGTGGTCGGCGAGCCAGGGGTGGGTGTGGATGGACAGACGTCCGGTGAGCACCTGGCCCGTGCCGTCGGCGAGGGAGACCACTGCGCCGAGCAGTGGGTGGTCGGCGGCGGTGAGGCCGGCGGAGGTCACGTCGCCCTGGGGTGCCGAGGTGTCCTCCAGCCAGTACCGGCGGCGCTGGAAGGGGTAGGTGGGCAGGTCGACGCGCTCGGGGGCCGGGCCGGTGTGGGCCGCGGTCCAGTCGACGGCCGTGCCGGCCGCGTAGAGCTCGCCTGCGGCGGCGAGGAACCGGTCCCGGCCGCCGTCGTCCCGGCGCAGGGTGCCGGTGACGACGGTGTCCTCGGCACCGGCCGCGCGGGCCGTGTCCTCCATCGCGAGGGTGAGGACCGGGTGGGGGCTGACTTCCAGGAGGATCCGGTGGCCTGCGGCGAGCAGTCCCCGGGTGGCGTGTTCGAACTCCACCGTGGTGCGCAGGTTGCGGTACCAGTAGTCCGCGGTCAGCAGTTGCCCGTCGACCGGCTCTCCGGTGACGGTGGAGTGGAAGGGGATGTCGGCCGTGCGGGGGCGGATGCCGTCCAGCAGGCGGAGCACCTCGTCGCGGATGCGTTCGACGTGCGGGCCGTGCGAGGCGTAGTCGACGGGGATGCGCCGCACGCGCAGGTCACGTGCGGTGAGGTCGGCGAGGAAGGCGTCCAGGGCAGCGTCGCCTCCGCAGACCACCGCCGAGGCGGGCCCGTTGACGGCGGCGAGCGACAGTCCGTCGCCGCGGTCCGCGAGCAGCGCGCGCACCTCGTCCACCGGGAGGGGCACGGAGGCCATGCCGCCCTGTCCGGCGAGCGTCCGCAGCGCGCGGCTGCGCAGCGCGACCACGGCCGCGCCGTCCTCAAGGGACAGGGCCCCGGCGACGACGGCGGCGGCGATCTCGCCCTGGCTGTGTCCGGCGACGGCGGCCGGTTCGACGCCGTAGGAGCGCCAGAGCGCGGCGAGGGACACCATCACGGCGAACAGGGCGGGCTGGACGACGTCCACCCGGTCGAGACCGGGCGCGCCCGGCGTGCCGCGGATCATCTCGTCGAGCGAGAAGTCGACGTGCGGCGCGAGGGCGTCGGCGCAGGCGGCCATGCGGTCGCGGAAGACGGGCTCGGTGTCGAGGAGGGCCGCGGCCATGCCGGTCCACTGGGAGCCCTGGCCGGGGAAGACGAAAGCGATGTCGCCGCCGGTACCGGGGTGCGAACGGTGGTCCTCGGCGAGGGTGTTCAGGGTGTCCACGGCCGTGTCGCGGTCGGCGGCGACGACGAGGGCCCGGTGCTCCAGTGCGGCCCGCCCGGTGGCCAGGGCGTGGCCCACGGCGGCGAGGGACTGCTCGGGGCGGGCCGCCAGATGGGCGGCGAGCTGCCGGGCCTGGGCACGCAGGCCGTCGCCGCTGCGGGCGGAGACGGGCAGGGGCACCGGGAGGCCGGTGTCGGCGGCGGGCGTGCCCGGGTCGACAGGGTCACCCTGTTCGAGGATGACGTGCCCGTTGGTGCCGCTGATGCCGAAGGAGGAGACGGCGGCACGGCGCGGGGCTCCCGTCGGCGGCCAGGGTGCGGCCTCGGTGACCAGTCGGACGGCGCCGGAGGACCAGTCGACGGCCTGGGTGGGCCGCTCGGCGTGGAGGGTGGGCGGTACGGTGCCGTGCCGCATGGCCATGACCATCTTGATGATCCCGCCCACGCCGGCGGCGGCCTGGGTGTGGCCCAGGTTGGACTTCAGCGAGCCCAGCAGCAGCGGCCGTTCACGCTCGCGTCCGTAGGTGGCCAGTAGCGCCTGGGCCTCGATGGGGTCCCCGAGGGGGGTGCCGGTGCCGTGCCCCTCGACGACGTCGACCTCGGCCGGGGCGAGTCGCGCGTCGGCGAGGGCACGCCGGATGACCCTCTGCTGGGCGGGCCCGTTGGGGGCGGTCAGACGGCTGCTGGCGCCGTCCTGGTTGACGGCGGTACCGCGGACGACGGCCAGCACGGGGTGGCCGTTGCGGCGGGCGTCCGAGAGGCGTTCGAGCAGGAGCATGCCGACGCCCTCGCCCCAGCCGGTGCCGTCGGCCTCGGCGGCGAAGGACTTGCTGCGTCCGTCGGAGGCGAGTCCGCCCTGACGGCTCATCTCCACGAACGGCACCGGCGTCGACATCACCATCGCACCGCCCGCCAGAGCCAGACCGCACTCCTGCCGCCGCAGCGACTGGCAGGCGAGGTGCAGGGCGACCAGGGAGGACGAGCAGGCGGTGTCGACCGTGACGGCGGGGCCCTGAAGTCCGAAGGTGTAGGCGAGGCGCCCGGAGGCGACGCTGTCCGAGGTGCCGTTGCCGATGTATCCCTGGATGTCCTCCGGCACCTGGCGCAGGCGCAGGGCGTAGTCCTGGTACATGACGCCGACGAACACACCGGTGTCGCTTCCGCGCAGCCCGGCCGGGTCGACACCGGCCCGTTCGAACGCCTCCCAGGTGGTCTCCAGCAGGAGCCGCTGCTGCGGGTCCATCGCCAGGGCCTCGCGCGGGGAGATGCCGAAGAAGGCGGGGTCGAAGTCGGCGGCGCCGGTCAGGAAGCCGCCCTCGGCGGCGTAGGTGGTGCCCGGCCGCTCGCGGGCGGGGTCGTGCAGCGCCGGGACGTCCCAGCCGCGGTCCTCGGGGAATCCGGCGATCGCGTCGGTGCCGGTGGCCACCAGGTTCCACAGATCCTCGGGTGAGGCGACCCGGCCCGGGTAGCGGCAGGCCATGCCGACGACGGCGACAGGCTCGTGCTGCCGGGCCTCCGCCTCCTCCAGCTGCCGCCGGGTGCTGTGCAGGTCGGCGGCGACCCGCTTGAGGTACGCGCGGAGCTTGTCGTCGTTCACCGTGCCGTCCGTCACTGGGCACCGTCCTTCGAGCGTGAGGCGGGGGGTCGTGGGGTCGCGGATGCGGGTCGGCCGGTCACGACGTGCCCAGCTCGTTGTCGATGAAGTCGAAGAGGTCGTCGTCGGTGGCCAGGTCGAGACGGTCCTCGGCCGTCTCGCCGGCCGGCGGCCGCAACGTGGTGACCAGGGTCTGGAGCCGGGCGAGCAGTTCCGGACTTGGATCCGCGCCTGCGAGGGCCGCCTCCAGCAGGCCCAGTTCGGCCAGGCCGGTGGAGGCGCCCGCGGCGGCCTCGGGTGTCTCGGGGAGGAGTTCGGTGGCGAGGTGGGCCGCGATGGCCGCCGAGGTCGGGTGGTCGAAGAGCAGGGTGGCCGGGAGCCGCAGCCCCGAGGCCGCGCCGAGCCGGTTGCGCAGTTCGACGGCGGTGAGCGAGTCGAAGCCCAGGTCCAGCAGGCCTCGTTCGGCGTCCACGGAGCCGGGCCCGGAGTGTCCGAGAACGGTGGCGGCGTGGGTGCGCACCAGGTCCAGCAGGGTCCGGGTCCGCTGGGTCTCGGTCTGACCGGCGAGGGTGCGGCGCAGCGCCTCCGCCGCCTCGGGCGCGGGCGAGTCACCGGAGGCGGCGGTGCGGCGGGCAGGCGCGCGGACGAGTCCGCGCAGCAGGGCCGGTACGCCGCCCGGACCGGACTGGGCGGCGAGCGCGGCGGTGTCCAGGCGCAGGGGCAGCAGCGCGGGCTCACCGGTGGCGAGCGCGGCGTCGAACAGGCGGGCGCCCTCGTCGGGCGGGAAGGCGAGGATGCCGCCGCGGGCGATGCGCCGGAAGTCCGCCTCGTCCAGGCCGCCGCTCATGCCGCCCTTGTTGGCCCACAGGCCCCAGGCCAGTGATGCGGCGGGCAGCCCGAGCGAGCGCCGGAGCTGGGCGAGGGCGTCCAGGTAGGCGTTGGCGGCGGCGTAGTTGCCCTGCCCCATGCCGCCGAAGACGCCGGCGATGGAGGAGAACAGCACGAAGGCCGACAGGTCGGCGTCCGACGTCAGTTCGTGCAGGTTCCAGGCGGCGTCAGCCTTGGGCCGCAGCGCGGTGTCGAGCTGCTGCTGGGTCATCGCGTCGACGACGCCGTCCGCGATCACGCCCGCCGCGTGGACGACCGCCGTCAGGGGCCGGTCGGCGGGGATGCGGGCCAGCAGCGCCGCGAGCGCGTCCCGGTCGGCGGCGTCGCAGGCCACGACCTCGGCCTCGGCTCCCCGTTCCGCCAGGCCGGCGACGAGCTCTGCGGCGTCCTCGGCCGCAGGTCCGCGCCGGCTGGTGAGCAGCAGGTGCCGTACACCGTGCTCGGTGGCGAGGTGACGGGCGATCACGGCGCCGATGGCTCCCGTGCCGCCGGTGATCAGAACTGTGCCGGAGCCGAAGTCCGGGGCGTCGCGCTGTCCCGTGTCGGGGACGTGCGCGAGCCGGGCCAGGTGGACCCGGCCGTCGCGCAGCGCCAGCTGGGGTTCGCCCGTGGCGACCGCGGCGGCGAGCGCCGTGTCGGAGGCTTCGGTGCCGTCGAGGTCGACGAGGACGAACCGTCCCGGGTTCTCGGTCTGCGCCGAGCGCACCAGGCCCCAGACGGCGGCCTGGACCGGGTCCGGTGCGTCGTCGCCGGGGCCGGTGACGACCGCGTTCCGGGTGAGCAGGACGAGGGCGGCACCGCTCAGCGCCTCCTCGGCGAGCCACTCCTGGACCAGGGCGAGGGTGCGTCCGGTGACCTGGCGCACGGCCTCGGTCTGGCCCACGCCGGCCGCCGGGACCGGGGCGGCCACGAGGACGAAACCGGGCCGTACGGCCCCGTCGGAGACCTCGCGGGCGAGCCCGGCCGGGCCCGCGGCAGTGCGGGTGATGCCGTGGGCGGGCTCCTGCGCGACGAGCGCCCAGCCGTCGTCCGGGGCGACCGGTGCCGACGCGGGCGCCGTCGGCCACTCGACCCGATAGAGGTCGTCGTGGTGGCCGGAGCGGGCGGCGGCCACCTGGTCGGGCGCGACCGGACGCAGGCGCAGGGAGCCGACGTCGGCGACCGGGCGCCCCGCGGGGTCGGTGACCAGGACGGCCATCGCGTCGCGGCCCGCGGGGCGCAGCCGGATGCGCAGGGCGGTGGCGCCCGTGGCGTGCAGGCGCACTTCGTTGAAGGAAAAGGGCAGCCAGCCCTGGTCGGTGCCGTCGAGGACACCGAAGGCGAGCGCGTGCAGGGCGCTGTCCAGCAGGGCGGGGTGCAGTCCGAAGCGGGCCGCGTCGGCCCGGGTGCCGGACGGGAGTTCCGCCTCGGCGTACACCTCGTCGCCCGCGCGCCACACCGACCGCAACCCCTGGAAGGCGGGGCCGTAGCCGAAGCCGTCCTCGGCGGACTGTTCGTACAGCCCGTCCAGGGCGACGGGTACGGCGCCCTGCGGCGGCCACTCGGTGAGGGGCTCGGGCGGAGCGGCGGACGCGGCGGAGAGCAGGCCGTCGGCGTGGCGGACCCAGGGCCCGTCGGCCGGCCGGGAGTGCACGGAGAACGGGCGGGCGGCGGAGGCGTCGGGCGCGCCGACCGTGATCTGGAGGGTCACAGCGCCCCGCTCGGGCAGCACCAGCGGGGCCTGCAGAACGAGTTCGTCGATCTGGTCGCAGCCGGCCTCGTCGCCGGCCCGCAGGGCGAGTTCGAGCAGGGCGGTGGCGGGGACGAGGACGGTGCCGTAGATCCGGTGGTCGGCCAGCCAGGGGTGGGTGTGCAGCGAGATCCGGCTGGTGAACAGGTACCCGTCCGAGTCGGCGAGCGGGACGGCCGCGCCCAGCAGCGGGTGGTCGGCCGACTGGAGGCCGAGGGCGGTCGCACCGCCGGCCGGGGCGGTGGCCTCCAGCCAGTACCGCTCGCGCTGGAAGGCGTACGTGGGCAGGTCGGCCAGCCGCGCTCGGGTGCCACGGAACACGGCCGGCCAGTCCACGGCCGTACCCCGCACGCTCAGGTGACCGAGAGCGGTGGTGACGGCGTGGTCGTCGGGGCGGTCCTTGCGCAGCAGGGGCACCAGGGGTCCGGCCACGGTCGGGTCGGCCGGCTCGGGAAGGCAGTCGCGGCCCATCGCGCTGAGCGAGCCGTCCGGGCCGAGTTCGAGGTACGTCACGGCGCCTTCGGCGGCGAGGGTGCGCATGCCGTCGTGGAAGCGGACCGTCTCGCGTACGTGCCGTACCCAGTACTCGGGCGAGGTCAGCTGCTCCGTGGTGGCCAGGGTGCCGGTGACGTCGGAGACGATCGGCAGGGTGGGCGGCCGCAGGTCGAGCGAGTCGACGACCCGGCGGAACTCGTCGAGCATGTCGTCCATCAACGGGGAGTGGAAGGCGTGGCTGACCGTCAGGCGCCGCGCCTTGCCGCCTGCTGCCTGCCAGCGCTCGGCGATGTCCGTGACGGCGTCCTCGGCACCGGAGACGACGACCGAGGCGGGGCCGTTGACCGCGGCCAGGGCGACCCGGCCCGCGTGGTCGGCGAGCAGCGGCCGCACCTCCGCCTCGGAGGCGGTGAGCGCGACCATGGCGCCGCCCTCGGGCAGAGCCTGCATGAGCCGGCCCCGGGCCGCGACCAGAGCGGCTGCATCGGCCGCCGACAGAACACCCGCCACGTGGGCGGCCGAGATCTCACCGATGGAGTGACCGAACAGCAGGTCGGGCTCGACCCCCCAGTGGGCGGCCAGCCGGAACAGGGCGACGTGCACGGCGAACAGTGCGGGCTGGGTGTATTCCGTGCGGTCGAGCAGCGCCGCGTCGGGGGATCCGGCGGGTGCGAACACGATGTCCCGCAGGGGCTTTTCGAGCAGCGGGTCGAGTACGGCGCACATCTCGTCGAAGGCGTCGGCGAAGACGGGTTGGCCGGCGTAGAGTCCGGCGGCCATGCCGGGCCGCTGGCTGCCCTGGCCGGAGAACAGGAAAGCGGTCTTTCCGGTGACGGCCGTGCCGCGCAGCACGCCGGGCCCGTCCGTCCCGTGGGCGAGGGCGCGCAGCGCGCCGGTGAGCGCGGCCCGGTCCGCGCCGACGAGCACGGCGCGGTGTTCGAATGCGCCACGGGCGGTGGCCAGGGTGCGGGCGATGTCGGCGGCGGCGAGGCCGGGATGCGCGTCGAGGTGGTCGAGGAGCCGTTCGGCCTGGGCGCGCAGGGCGCCGGTGCTGCGGGCCGAGAGCAGCCAGGGCACGGCCGTGCCGGCGTCCTGTGTGCTCTTCCCTGTCTCCTCGGCCGGTTCGGCCGGCTCGGGGACGTGTTCCAGGATCGTGTGCGCGTTGGTGCCGCTCACGCCGAACGACGAGACGGCGGCCCGGCGGGGATGTCCGTTGTCCGGCCAGGCGGTGTCCTCGGTCAGCAGCGACACCGCGCCCGCCGACCAGTCGACGAACGGGGTCGGCGCGTCGACGTGGAGGGTGCGCGGCAGGACGCCGTGCCGCATGGCGAGGACCATCTTCTGCAGGCCCGCGATGCCGGCCGCGGCCTGGCTGTGGCCCATGTTGGACTTGAGCGAGCCGAGCAGCAGCGGCCGGTCGGCGGACCGTTCCTGACCGTAGGTGGCGAGCAGGGCCTGCGCCTCGATCGGGTCACCGAGCCGGGTGCCGGTGCCGTGCGCCTCCACCGCGTCCACCTCGGCGCCGGTCAGTCCGGCCGAGGCGAGCGCCTGACGGATGACGCGCTGCTGGGAAGGGCCGTTGGGGGCGGTGAGGCCGTTGCTGGCGCCGTCCTGGTTGACGGCCGAGCCCCGTACGAGGGCCAGCACCGGGTGCCCGTTGCGGCGGGCGTCCGACAGCCGCTCCAGCAGGACCAGGCCGGCGCCCTCGGCCCACGCGGTGCCGTCGGCGGCTGCGGCGAAGGGCTTGCATCGGCCGTCCGCCGCGAGGCCGCGCTGCCTGCTGAACTCGATGAACGCGTCCGGCCTGGCCATCACCGTGACGCCGCCGGCGAGGGCCAGGGAGCACTCACCGCCGCGCAGCGCCTGTGCGGCGAGGTGGACTGCGACGAGCGAGGAGGAGCACGCCGTGTCGACGGTGACCGCCGGTCCCTCCAGGCCGAACGTATAGGCGACGCGTCCCGAGGCGACGCTGCCCGCGCTGCCGATGCCGAGGTAGCCCTCGATCTCCTCGGTGGGCTGCTGGACGCGGGAGCCGTAGTCGCGGTAGCTGGAGCCGACGTAGACCCCGGAGCGGCTGCCCTTCAGGGACGTCGGGTCGATGCCGGCCCGTTCGAACGCCTCCCAGGCCAGCTCCAGCAGCAGGCGCTGCTGCGGGTCGATGGCGAGGGCCTCACGGGGCGAGATGCCGAAGAAGGCGGGGTCGAACCGGTCGGCGTCGTAGAGGAACCCGCCCTCGCGGGCGTAGGTGCGGCCGACGGCGTCCGGGTCGGGGTCGTAGAGCTCCTCCAGGTCCCAGCCGCGGTCGGTGGGGAAGGCGGAGATCGCGTCGGTGCCGTCCGACACGAGGCGCCACAGGTCCTCGGGAGTGGTGACGCCGCCCGGGAAGCGGCAGCTCATGGCGACGACGGCGATCGGGTCGTCGTCGACCGGAACGGGGACGGAAGGGGCACCGGGGGTGGCCGGCTCGGACTCCGCGCCCCACAGTTCGCTGCGGATGTGCTCGACGAGGGCGGTGACGGTCGGGTGGTCGAAGACCAGGGTCACCGACAGCCTCAGACCGGTCGCCTCGGCGAGCCGGTTGCGCAGGTCGACGGCGGTCAGGGAGTCGAAGCCGAGGTCCTTGAAGACACGGTCGGCCTCGATCACGTCGGGGTCCGGGTAACCGAGCACGCCGGCGACCTCGGTGCGCACGATGTGTTCGAGTGCGGTGAGCCGTTCGGCCGCCGGAAGGCCGGTCAGGGGGTTCGCGTCCGCGCCCGTCGTGTCGACGGTGAGGGTGCGGGCGGCGGGCAGGTCACGCAGCAGGGCGCTGGGACGCAGCGCGGTGTAGGCGGGCAGGAAGCGTTCCCAGGCGAAGGCGCACAGTACGGGCCTGGTCTCGTCGTCGGCCAGGGCCCCGCCGAGGGCGGTGAGCGCTAGGTCCGGCGGCATGGGGGGCAGGCCGTTGCGGACGAGTTGTTCACTGGCGGCGCCCGCCGCGCTGTCCCCTGCCCACAGGCCCCAGGCGACGGAGGTGGCGGGCAGGCCCCGGGCGCGCCGCTGCTCGGCGAGGGCGTCCAGGAAGGCGTTGGCGGCGGCGTAGCTGCCCTGTCCGGTACCGCCGAGAGTGCCGGCGAGCGAGGAGAACAGCACGAAGGCGGTGAGGTCCAGGTCCCGGGTGAGTTCGTCCAGGTGGAGGGCGGCATCGAGTTTGGGCCGCAGGACGGTGGCCGTCCGCTCGGGGGTGAGGGTGTCGAGGACGCCGTCGTCGAGGACGCCGGCGGTGTGCACGACGGCGGTGAGCGGACGGTCGTCCGGGACGGCGGCGATCAGTGCGGCGAGGGCGTCGCGGTCGGCGGCGTCGCAGGCCACGACCCGGGCCTCGGCGCCCAGGTCTGCGAGCTCCTGGAGCAGGGCCGCGGCGCCGGGCGTGTCGGGGCCCCGCCGGCTGGTGAGCAGCAGGTGCCGGGTGCCGTCGGAGGCGAGCCGGCGGGCGACGTGGGCGCCGAGCGCGCCGGTGCCGCCGGTGATCAGGACCGTGCCGTTGGGCGCCCAGGGCGTCGCCTCGGTCTGCGGCGCGGGGGGCGTCTGTTCGAGCCTGCGGCCGAAGGCGCCGGAGGGGCGGATGGCGATCTGGTCCTCGCCGTCGGCGCCCGCGAGGACCGCGGCCAGGCGGGCACCGCTGCGGTCGTCGGGCTCGGGCGGCAGGTCGATGAGGCCGCCCCAGCGCTCGGGGTATTCCACGCCCGCCACCGCACCCAGTCCCCAGACGGTCGCCTGGACCGGGCTGGTGAGGGTGTCGGAGCGGCCGACGGAGACCGCCCCGCTGGTCGCGCACCACAGGGGCGCCCCGA
The DNA here is from genome assembly GCF_040682555.1 of Streptomyces sp. NPDC051172. Lineage (NCBI taxonomy): Bacteria > Bacillati > Actinomycetota > Actinomycetes > Kitasatosporales > Streptomycetaceae > Streptomyces > Streptomyces sp. NPDC051172. Next base: position 20,820 of record NZ_JBFBBE010000044.1, on the reverse strand, counting down.
TTGAGGCGTCGCCGAGTGCCTGGAGCAGGGAGGTGGTCAGAGCGAGTCCGGCCGGCAGCGACGTGCCGGTGGCGTACGGCTCCTGAGCCAGGGCGGCCAGTGACAGCAGCCCGTCGGGGGCGCCGGATTCACGCAGGGTGCGCAGGCGGGCGGTGAGAGTGTCACGGTCGGTCCCGTCGGGCGCGAGCTCCACGGTGACGGTGGTGGCACCGTGCCGGCCCAGGGCCCGCAGGACGCCCGCGGTCACGGGATGGTTCGCGGCCGCGGCAGGGACGAGCACCCACCAGGTTCCGGTGAGGTCCGGTGTGCCGGATGCCAGGGTGAGGGGCTTCCAGGCGACGCGGTGGCGCCAGCCGTCGATCGTGGTACGGCTCTGCCGGTCGCGCCACCAGTCGGCGAGCGCCGGCAGCACTCCGCCCAGGCCGGCGCGGGCCGCCTCGTCGGCCTCGGGCAGTCGCAGGGTGTCGGCGACGGCGGGCAGGTCCCGGCGTTCGACGGCGTCCCAGAACGACGCGTCCACGGGTGCCCCGGTGTGCGCGGTGGTCGTGGCCGCGGTGGTGTCGAGCCAGTACCGCTGCTGTTGGAAGGCATAGGTGGGCAGGTCGGTGTGACGGGCTCCGGTGCCCTCGAAGGCGGGCCGCCAGTCGACGGGGACGCCCCGGGCGTAGGGCTCTGCGAGCGAGGTCAGGAAGCGGTCGAGGCCGCCCGCGCCGGTCTGCAGGGTGCCGGTGACGCAGCCGGTCCCGCCCGCGGCTTCCACGTTCTGCTGGAGCCAGACGGTGAGCATGGGGTGCGGGCTCGCCTCGACGAAGGTGTCGTACCCGGCGGTGGTCAACGAGGTGACGGCCCGTTGGAATTCGACCGGTTCACGCAGGTTGCGGTACCAGTACCCGGCGTCGAGGGCCAGCGGGTCCAGCGGGCCGCCGGTGACGGTGGAGCAGAAGGCGATGTCCGTGGCGCGCGGGGTGACGTCGGCCAGCGCGTCGAGGATCTCGGTGCGCAGAGCATCCACCTGGGGCGAGTGGCCGGCGAAGGTGACGCCCGGGATGCTCCAGCTGAGCACTCCGTCCTCGGCCAGCCGTTCGCCGATCTCCTCCAGGGCCCGGGGGTCGCCGGAGAGGGTCACGGACGTGGGTCCGTTGACGGCGGCGACGGCTACGCGCTCGCTGAAGTCGCTGATGCGCTCGCGCAGTCGGTCGGCCGCCAGCGCGGCGAACAGCATCGTGCCGTGCCCGACCAGCGGGGTCAGGGCGCGGGACCGCAGGGCCACGACCTTCGCCGCGTCCTCAAGGGTCAGCGCCCCGGCGACGCAGGCCGCGGCGATCTCGCCCTGGCTGTGTCCGACGACCGCGGCGGGTTCGACGCCGTACGAGCGCCAGAGCGTGGCCAGCGACACCATCACGGAGAACAGCACGGGCTGGACCACGTCCACGCGCTCCAGCGGCGGGCTGCCGGGCTCGTCGCGCAGCACGTCGGTCAGTGACCAGTCCACGTACGGGGCCAGGGCGCGTTCGCAGTCGGCGATGCTCTGGGCGAAGACCGGCGCGCAGTCGAGGAGTTCGGTGGCCATGGTGGACCACTGGGAGCCCTGGCCGGGGAAGACGAAGACGGTGCGTCCGGGGGCGGTGGCCGTGCCCCGGACCACGGCGGAGTGGCTCCGCCCGGCGGCGAGCGCGGCCAGGCCGTCGAGGAGCCCGTCGCGTTCCGCGGCGACGACGACAGCCCGGTGCTCGAACGCGGGGCGTCCGGTCGCCAGGGTCAGGCCGATGTCGGCCGGGCGCAGTTCCGGCCGTTCGGTGGCGTGGGCGTACAGGCGCTCCGCCTGGGCGCGCAGTGCCTGTTCGGTGCGGCCCGACAGGGTCCAGGCGGTCGCGACGGGTGGTTGGCGGTCGGTGTGCCCGGCGGGTTCCTCGGCCTGCTCGACGATGACGTGTGCATTGGTGCCGCTGAGGCCGAACGACGAGACTCCGGCGCGGCGCGGGTGTCCGTCCGCCTCCCAGGGCCTGGCCCGGGTCAGGAGTTCCACCGCGCCCGCCGACCAGTCGACGTCGGGTGTGGGTTCGTCGGCGTGCAGGGTGCGGGGCAGGACGCCGTGGCGCATCGCCTGGACCATCTTGATGATGCCGGCGACACCGGCGGCCGCCTGGCTGTGGCCGATGTTGGACTTCAGGGAGCCGAGCAGCAGCGGCCGGTCGGCGGGCCGGTCCTGGCCGTAGGTGGCGAGCAGGGCCTGCGCCTCGATCGGGTCACCGAGCCGGGTGCCGGTGCCGTGGGCCTCCACGGCGTCGACCTCGGCGCCGGTCAGGCCGGCCGAGGCCAGGGCGCTGCGGATGACGCGTTGCTGGGCGAGTCCGCTGGGGGCGGTGAGGCCGTTGCTGGCGCCGTCCTGGTTGACGGCCGAGCCGCGGACGAGGGCCAGAACCGGGTGTCCGTTGCGGCGTGCGTCCGAGAGGCGTTCGAGGAGGAGCAGTCCGGCTCCTTCGGCGATGCCGAAGCCGTCCGCGCCGGCGCCGAAGGACTTGCAGCGGCCGTCCGCCGCGAGGCCTCGCTGACGGCTGAAGCCGGTGAAGGACAGCGGGGTGCCCAGCACGGTGGCGCCGCCCGCGAGGGCCAGCGTGCACTCGCCCGACCTGAGTGCCTGGGCGGCCAGGTGGACGGCGACCAGGGAGGAGGAGCAGGCGGTGTCGACGGTGACGGCCGGTCCTTCCCAGCCGAAGGTGTAGGCGAGGCGGCCGGACAGGACGCTGGTGGAGATCCCGGCGATGAGGTGGCCCTCCACCTCGTCGGGGACGGCGCCCTGTCCGCCGTAGCCCTGGTAGGCGGCGCCGGTGAAGACACCGACCTGGGTGCCGCGCAGGGTGGCGGGGTCGATGTGGGCGCGCTCCAGGGTCTCCCAGGCGATCTCCAGCAGGAGGCGCTGCTGGGGGTCCATGGCCAGGGCCTCGCGCGGCGAGATGCCGAAGAAGGCGGGGTCGAAGCGGGCCGCGTCGTGCAGGAACCCGCCGTCGGTGCTGTAGGTGGTGCCGGCCCTGTCCGGGTCGGTGTCGTAGAGTCGGTCGAGGTCCCAACCGCGGTCGGCGGGCGGTCCGGAGACGGCGTCGCGGCCCTCCTCGACCAGCCGCCACAGGTCCTCGGGGGTGCGTACGTCGCCGGGATAGCGGCAGCCCATGGCGACGACGGCGATGGGGTCGTCGGGGTCGGCGGCCACGTGGGCGGGGAGGGCCGCCGCCGGGGCGTCGGGGCCGAGCAGTTCCTCGCGCACGTGGCGGGCGAGGGCGGTGGCGCTGGCGTAGTCGAACAGGACGGTGACCGGCAGCCGCAGTCCGGTGGCGGTGTTGAGCCGGTTGCGCATCTCGACGGCGGTCAGGGAGTCGAAGCCGAGTTCGCGGAAGGCCCTGTCGGGCTGGACCGCGTCGGCGGTGTCGTGGCCCAGGACGGCGGCGGCGTGCTCGCGGACGAGATCGGTCAGCAGCCGGTCGCGCTCGGCGGGGGCGAGCGGGGTCAGCCGGTCGCGGAGGGAGGAGGTGCCGCCCTCGGTTTCGGGCAGGGGCGCGCCCTCCTCGGCGAGGGCGCGGCGCACGTCCGGCAGGTCGCCGATGAGGGGGCTGGGGCGGGCGGAGGTGAAGACGGGGGCGAAGCGGTCCCAGTCGACGGCGGTGACGAGTTCGACGGCCGGATCGTCGGCGAGGACCTGGCCGAGTGCGGTCAGCGCGGTCGCCGGCCGCATGAACGGGATGCCCCGGCCGCGCAGTTGTTCCTCGACCAGGTTGGCGGCCATGCCGGCGCCGCCCTCGGGGTCCCAGATGCCCCAGACGACCGAGGTGGCCGTGCGGCCCCTGGTCCGCCGCTGGTCGGCGAGCGCGTCGAGGTAGGCGTTGGCCGAGGCGTAGGCGCCGTGGTCGCCGCTGCCCCAGACACCGGAGATGGAGGAGAACAGCACGAACGCGTCGAGGCCGTCCCGGTCGAAGAGGGCGTCGAGGTTGGCGGCGCTGGCGACCTTGGCGTACAGGGTCTCGGCGAACTCCTCGGGGTCGGTGTCGCAGAGCGGGACCAGCAGGCCGGTGCCGGCGGCGTGCACGACTGTCGTGATCGGGCCGTCGTCGTCCTCCAGCTCCCGCACGAGTGCGGCCAGCCGGTCGCGGTCGGCGACGTCGCAGGCGGCGACCGTGACCCTGGTGCCCTCGGTCCTGAGGGCGTCGGCGAGTTCGGCCGCGCCGGGTGCCTCGATGCCCCGGCGGCCGACCAGCACCAAGTGCTCGGCGCCGCGGTCGGCCAGCCACCTGGCCAGGTGCGCGCCGACGCCACCGGTGCCGCCGGTGACCAGGACGGTGCCCCGGGCCCGCCACTCACCGCGGTCCGCGGGGGCAGCAGTACGGCTGCGTACCAGGCGCCGCACGTAGGCGCCGCCGGCGCGCAGCGCGATCTGGTCCTCGCCGTCCCAGCCGGCCAGGGCGCGGCACAGGCGGGCCGTAAAGCGTGCGTCGGGTGCCTCGGGGAGGTCGATGAGGCCGCCCCAGCGCTGCGGGTGCTCCAGGGCGGCCACCCGGCCCAGGCCCCACACCAGGTACTGGGCCGCAGCGGTGACGGCGTCGCCGCGACCGGTGGTCACCGCCCCCCGGGTGGCGCACCACAGGGGGGCCTCCAGGCCGGCGTCGCCGAGGGCCTGGATCAGGCTCAGGGTGAGCGCCGTGCCGAGCGGGAGGTGCGGGCGGTCGGGGCAGGGCCGCTGGTCCAGGCCGGTCAGGGACAGCACGCCCCGGACCGGGCCGGCCTCCTCGACGGCCCGGCGCAGCCGGCCGGCGACGTCCGCGCGGTCGGCTCGGGTGCCGGTGCCGCCGAGCACCACGGGCACCGGGGCGGCGCCCGCCTCGCGCAGGGCCTTCAGGCAGGGGTGCGCGTCGACCGCCTCCGTGGTGGCGACGAGCCAGGTGCCGTCGAGGGTGGCCGGGCGTGCGGCCGGGACGTCGGCGAGCGGGCGCCACTCGACGCGGTAGCGCCAGGAGTCGACGGTGGCCTGCTCGTCGCCGCGGGTCCGCCAGTCGGCCAGGGCGGGCAGGACTGCGGAGAGCGGGGCCTGCGGGTCGACGTCCAGGGTCGTGGCGAGCCCGGTCAGGTCCTGCTCCCGCACGCTCCTCCAGAAGGCGTCCTGCAGCGGGTCCGACGTGGCGCCTGTGCCGGGCCCGGTGTCGCCCGGTTTGCGCTGCAGCCAGTACCGGTCGCGCTGGAAGGCGTAGGTGGGCAGGCCGACCGGCCGCCTCGGCAGGCCGGCGAAGAGGGTGTTCCAGTCGGGGGCGAGGCCGCCGGTGTGGGCCTCGGCCAGGGAGAGCAGGAAGCGGTCGGGTCCGCCCTGGTCGCGGCGGAGGGTACCGACGGCGACGGCGTCGGTCTGTGCGGCCTCGGCGGTCTGGTCGATCGCCACGGTCAGCACGGGGTGCGGGCTGGACTCGACGAAGAACCGGAAGCCCTCGGCGAGCAGGGCGCGGGTGGCCTCCTCCAGCCGTACGGTCTGCCGCAGGTTGCGGTACCAGTAGTCGGCGTCCAGGGTGCCGGTGTCCTGCCAGCGCAGGTCGACGGTGGAGTAGAACGGGATCTGCCCGGTGGTGGGGCTGATGTCGGCAAGACTCTGAAGGAGCCGTTCGCGGATCTGCTCGACGTGCGTGCTGTGGGAGGCGTAGTCGACGGGGATCCGGCGGGCGCGGATGTCGGCTGCCTGGAGTTCGGCCACGATTCCGTCGACCGCTTCGGGGTCGCCGGACACCACCACCGAGGCGGGGCCGTTGACGGCGGCGACCGACAGCCGGCCCTCCCACCGCTCCAGATGAACCGTCAGCTCGTCCGGCGCGAGCGGTATCGCGGCCATGCCGCCGCGCCCGGCCAGCTCGACGAGGGCGCGGCTGCGCAGGGCGACGATCTTGGCGCCGTCCTGAAGGGACACCGCCCCGGCGACCACGGCGGCGGCGATCTCGCCCTGGCTGTGCCCGAGGACGGCGTCCGGTTCGACGCCGTGCGCCCGCCACAGTGCGGCCAGTGACACCATCACCGCGAAGAGGGCCGGCTGGACGACGTCCACGCGCTCCAACTCGGCGGCGGAGCCCAGGACTTCCGTGAGGGACCAGTCGACGTGCGGGGCGAGGGCCGCCTCGCAGGCGGCCATCCGCTCGGCGAACACCGGTGCGGCGGCGAGGAGTTCGCGGGCCATGCCGGTCCACTGGGCGCCCTGTCCGGGGAAGACGAAGGCGACCCGTCCCGAGGCGCGCACCGTGCCCTGCACCAGCCCGGCGAAGGTACCCCCGGTGGCCAGGGCGGTGAGCCCGGCCCGGAACCCGTCCGCCGAGTCGGCGACGACGACGGCGCGGTGCTCGAAGGCCGAGCGGGTGGTCGCCAGGGCCCGGGCGACGGCACCGGTGTCGACCGTGTCGTCCAGGGCCTCCAGCAGGCGCCCGGCCTGGGCCGTCAGGGCCTCTTCGGTACGGGCCGAGACGACCCACGGCACAGCAGCGAGCGGCATGCCCTGCCCGACGGGCTCGGCGTCCTCCTCCCGCGGAGCCTCCTCGACGATCACATGGGCGTTGGTGCCGCTGACCCCGAATCCGGAGACGGCGGCGCGGCGCGGCCGGTCCGCGTCGGCCGGCCAGTCCCGTGCCTCGGTCAGCAGCTCCACCGCGCCCGCCGACCAGTCCACCTGCGACGACGGGGCGTCCACGTGCAGGGTCTTCGGAAGCACCCCGTGCCGCAGCGCCTCCACCATCTTGATCACTCCGCCGACCCCGGCCGCCGCCGAGGAGTGGCCGATGTTGGACTTCAACGACCCCAGCCAGAGCGGCCGTTCACGCCGCCGCCCGTAGGTGGCGAGCAGCGCCTGCGCCTCGATCGGGTCCCCCAGCCGGGTCCCGGTGCCGTGCGCCTCGACCACGTCCACGTCACCCGCCGACAACCGGGCGTCGGCGAGCGCCGCCCGGATCACGCGCTGCTGCGCCGGACCGCTGGGCGCCGTCAGCCCGTTGCTCGCCCCGTCCTGGTTGACCGCTGTGCCCCGCACCACGGCCAGCACCCGGCGCCCGGCGGCCCGTGCGTCCGACAGCCGCTCCAGTACGAGCACGCCCAGCCCCTCGGACCAGGAGGTGCCGTCGGCGCCGTCGGCGAAGGCCTTGCAGCGGCCGTCGGGTGCCAGGGCGCGCTGGCGACTGAAGGCGACGAAGGGGTCGGGGTGGGGCATGACGGTGACGCCGCCGGCTAGGGCGAGGTCGCACTCGCCGGACCTGAGGGACCGTACCGCCAGATGCAGGGCGACCAGCGAGGACGAACAGGCCGTGTCCACGGTCACCGCCGGCCCCTCCAGACCGAGCGTGTAGGAGACGCGGCCGGAGATCACGCTGCCCGCGGTGCCGGCGTGCAGGAGTCCCTGGACGTCGGGCCGGTCGCGGGAGTCGTCGCCGTAGTCATTGGTCATGGCGCCGATGAACACGCCGGTGGGGCTGGAGCGCAGGGAGGCGGGATCCATGCCGGCGCGCTCCAGCGCCTCCCAGGAGGCCTCCAGCAAGAGCCGCTGCTGTGGGTCCGTGGCCAGCGCCTCGCGCGGCGATATCCCGAAGAAGCCCGCGTCGAACTCCCCGGCCTCGTGCAGGAATCCGCCGTGCCGGGTGTAGGAGGTGCCGGGGCGGTCGGGGTCGGGGTCGTAGAGGGCGGAGGTGTCCCAGCCTCGGTCGGTGGGCCACTCGGAGATGGCGTCCCGGCCCTCGGCGACCAGGTCCCACAGTCGTTCGGGGGTGTCGGCGCCGCCGGGGTAGCGGCAGCTGGTGGCCACGATCGCGATGGGCTCGTGCCGGGCGTCCTCGGCCTCGCGCAGTTCGCGTCGCGCCTCGCCGAGGTCCGCGGTGGCCCGCCTGAGGTAGTCGAGGAGTTTCTGTTCGTCAGGCATGGTGGCGGCGCTCCTCAGGCCATTCCGAAGTTGTTGTCAAGGAGTTCGAAGAGTTCGTCGGCGCTGGCCGAGCCGATGTCGTCTGCGTCGGAGGGCCGGTCCTCGGGCGCGGTACGCCGGGCCCAGACACGCAGCAGGTTCTGCAGGCGCGGCCCGATGTCGTCGGCGCCCGGGGCGCCGGGGTCGGCCGCGGTCAGGGCGGCCTCCAGCGCGTCGAGTTCGGAGAGTGCCGGTGCGAGGGTGTCGGGCAGGCCGCACAGCCCTTCGTGGAGATGGTCGGCCAGGGCCAGCGGGGTGGGATGGTCGAAGACGACGGTCGCGGCCAGCGGCAGGCCGGTCGCGGCGCGCAGCCGGTTGCGGAACTGCACGGCGAGCATCGAGTCGAAGCCGACCGCGGAGAACGCCTGCTCCGGTGGGACCGACTGGCGGTCGGAGTGGCCCAGGACGGCCGCCGCGTGGTCGGCGACCAGATCCAGCAGGAGCCGTCGGCGGGCCGGCTCGTCCAACGGCGCCAGTCGTGCGGCGAGTTCGCCGGTGCCCGTCTCCTGGTCACCGGACCGGGCGTCCGCGGTGGCTTCCGGCAGTTCGGCGAGCAGGCGCAGCGCCCGGTCCGTCGGTACTGCGGCGACGACTCGGTCCCAGCGCACGTCGGCGAGGACGGGATCGGGCTCGCCGCTCTTCAGCGCCTGGCTCAGCGCCCGTGCGACCGTGTCGGCCGGGAGGGGACGCTCGGTCTGCGTCGACCGTGGGTCGAGTCCGCCGACGGCCATGAGGAAGCGACGCCCGCCCGAGGCCCGCAACAGTGCGCGCAGGCCGGCGTAGCCGCTGGTGGACGCGGCTTCGCGGGCTGCCCCCCAAATGCCGCCGAGCGGGCACAGGACGGCGACGGCGGTTTCGGGGGCGATCAGTTCGACGAGGTCGGGGACCGGGCCGAGCGTCTGGCGGACGGTCTGCTCCAGTGCCTCGGGAGTGAGGTCGGCGAGGGGCGTGCCGGGTGCCGCCGGGGCGTCGGCCAGGTGGACGACGGCCGCCAGCGGTGCCTCGGCGGGCAGTGCGGACAGCAGCCGGGACACGTCGGTGGGGGGTCGCTCGACGGTCAACGAGGTACGCAGGGCGGTGAGTTCGTCGCGCAGCCCGGACGGCGGCTCGCCTCCGGTGGCGAGGACGACGTGCCGGGCGCCGTCGGCGGCGAACCGGCGGGCGATGTCCGCGTCCAGCGCTCCCGTGCCGCCGGTGACCAGCACGGTGCCGCCCACCGGACTCCAGCCGGGGGATTCGGGGGCCGCGGCGGGCGATGTACGGACCAGGCGTCGTACGTGGGCGCCGTCGGCGCGTACGGCCAGGTGGTCGTCCTCCTGACCGCCGGCCAGCAGGACGGCGAGCCGGCGCACCTCGTCGGGGCCGGGGTCGGCCGGCAGGTCGGCGATGCCGCCCCAGCGCTGCGGCTGCTCCAGGCCCAGGACCTGGCCGAGGCCCCAGAGCCGGGCCTGGCCCGGGCGGGTCAGGGGTTCGTCGGGGTGTACGGCGACGGCACCGCTCGTCACGCACCACAGCGGGGCCGGGACACCCCGGGTGTCCAGTGCCCGCAGGAGTTCCAGAGTGGCGGTGAGCGTCGCACCACGGCCGGACGCGGGGCGTTCGTCCAGGGCCAGCAGGGACAGCACACCGGTGTCGGACGGGGTCACGGCCTCGGTCACGGTACGGAGGGTGTCGCCGGGGGCGGCCGGATCCGTGGTGACGGTCCGCACCTGGGCTCCACCCAGCCGCAGCGCATCCAGGCAGGCACGGGCCGGCGGGGTGTCCGCATGCCCTTCGGGCACCACCACCAGCCAGTCACCGGTGGGTGCGGCGGCGGGCGGTTCGGGCAGCGGCTGCCAGCGCAGTCGGTGGCCGAAGGTGTCCAGGGCCCGCTGTTCCTCGCGGGCTCGGCGCCAGCCGGACAGGACGGGCAGCACCTCGCGCAGGGCGGGACCGAAGCCGTCGGGGGCGTCGGCCGGGTCCGCGCCCAGGGCGGCGGCCAGCCGGGCCGGGTCGCCCTCGGCGACAGCCGCCCAGAAGGCGCCGTCCACGAGGCCGTCCGCCTGCGTGGCACGGCCAGGGCTGGGCAGCCAGTAGCGGGTCCGCTGGAAGGCGTACGTGGGCAGGTCGACCCGCTGAGCGCCGGGGGCGCTGTGGAGCAGCAACCGCGGCCAGGCCACCTCGGCGCCGGCGGTCCAGGCCTCGGCGAGCGAGGTGAGCAGCCGGTCGGGGCCGCCGTCTTCGCGCCGGAGGGTGCCGACGGCGGTGGCGGGGCGTCCGGCACGGTCGGCGGTGCCGTCGACGCCGGCGGTGAGCACCGGGTGCGGGCTGGTCTCGACGAACAGGTCGTGTCCGTCGGCGAGCAGCCGGTCGGTGGCGCGGTCGAAGGCGACGGGTTCGCGGAGGTTGCGGTACCAGTAGTCGGCAGTCAGCCGCGTTCCGTCGATGCGTTCGCCGGTGACGGTGGAGTACAACGGAACGTCGCCCGGTCGGGGCCGTACGCCGGACAGGGCGGTGAGCAGGTCGTCGCGCACCTGTTCCACCTGGGCCGAGTGGGCGGCGTAGTCGACCGGGATCAGCCGGGCACGCACACCGTCCGCCTGGCAGGCGGCGACCAGGGCGTCCAGGGCGGCGGGCTCGCCTGCGACGACGACTGCGTCGGGGCCGTTGACCGCGGCCACGCAGATCCGGTCCCCGAAGGGGGCCAGGAGGGCGCGAGCCCGTTCCTCGCCGACGGCTAGGGAGGCCATGCCACCCGCCCCGGACAGCCGGCGCAGTGCCCGGCTGCGCAGTGCCACAACCATCGCCGCGTCCTCGAGGGTCAGGACTCCTGCCACGCAGGCGGCGGCGATCTCGCCCTGGCTGTGTCCCACCACGGCGTCGGGCCGCACCCCGGCCGCCTGCCACTGCGTGGCGAGCGCGACCATGACGGCGAACAGGGCGGGCTGGACGACATCGACCCGCTCCAGGTCGCCCGCGGAGCCCAGGACTTCCCTAAGAGACCAGTCGACGTGCGGGGCGAGGGCCTGCTCGCACTCGGCGATCCGCGCGGCGAACTCCGGTGCATTGTCGAGCAGTTCGACGGCCATCCCGGCCCACTGAGAGCCCTGGCCGGGGAAGACGAACGCGATCCTGCCGGCACCGCGTGCCCGGCCCTGCACGGCGGCGGCCGGTCCGGCGGCCAGACCGTCGAGGGCGGCCAGGAGCCGGGTGCGGTCCGCGCCGATCACCGCGGCACGGTGAGGCAGGGCGGAGCGGGTGGTCGCGAGGGTGTACGCGACATCGGCCGGTGCGAGGTCCTGGTGCGCGGTCAGGTGGTCGTGCAGGCGCCGGGCCTGGTCGCGCAGGGCGGCCGGGGTACGGGCGGACAACAGCCAGGGCAGCGGGGTCGAGGGGCCGTCGGCCGACGCGGCCGGCTGGGCCGCCGGGGTCGAGGGCCCCTGCTCGGTATGCGCGGCGTCCGCCTCGGGCGAGGCTGCGGGCGTGCTGTCGCCCGCCTCCGCGACCGCGTGGGCGTCGGCCGCCACCGCCGAACCAACAGACCTGCGATGGGCCGCCTCCACCACCGCGTGCGCACCGTCCGGCGCGCCCGAGGCCGCGGGCTTGCTGTCGGCGACCGCGTACTCGTCGTCCGCCGCGGAGGCCACGGGCGCCGCGGGCACACCAGCCGCCGACTCCAGGACCACGTGCGCGTTGGTACCGCTCATGCCGAACGCGGAGACGCCGGCGCGTCGGGGGCGGCCGGTGTCCGGCCAGGGGCGGGCGCGGTCCAGCAGCCGGACGGAGCCCTTGGACCACTCCACCTGCGGGGTGGGCGTGTCGGCGTGCAGGGTCCGGGGCAGCAGGCCGTGCCGCATGGCCAGGACCGTCTTCATCACGCCGGCCACACCTGCGGCGGCCTGCGTGTGTCCGATGTTCGACTTCAACGACCCGAGCCACAGCGGTCGTTCACGCCTCTGCCCGTACGTCGCGAGCAGCGCCTGGGCCTCGACGGGGTCGCCGAGGGCGGTGCCGGTGCCGTGTGCTTCGACCGCGTCCACGTCCTCGGCGTGCAGTCCTGCGCTGGTCAGTGCCTCGCGGATGACCCGCTGCTGGGCCAGCCCGTTGGGGGCCGTCAGCCCATTGCTGGCGCCGTCCTGGTTGACGGCGGTGCCGCGTACGACGGCGAGGACCGGGTGGCCATGGCGACGCGCTTCGGAGAGCCGCTCGACCAGGATGACGCCCGCTCCCTCGCCCCAGCCGGTGCCGTCGGCGCCGTCCGCGAACGAGCGGCAGCGGCCGTCGGCCGAGAGACCGCCCTGCTTGCCGAACTCCAGGAAGACGTCCGGGGCGGCCATCACGGCGACGCCCCCGACGAGCGCGAACGAGCAGTCGCCGGAGCGCAGTGCCTGCCCGGCCAGGTGCAGGGCCACCAGCGAGGAGGAGCACGCGGTGTCCACCGTGACCGCCGGCCCCTCCAGGCCCAGGGTGTAGGCGATGCGGCCGGACGCCACGCTGGTGACGTTGCCGCTGAGCAGATGGCCCGCCACCTCGTCGACGGCGGCACCGGGCCCGGTGCCGTAGCCCTGGGAGGCGACACCGACGAACACGCCACCCCGGCTGCCGCGTACGGAGAGGGGGTCGATGCCGGCGCGTTCCAGCACCTCCCAGGAGACCTCCAGGAGGAGCCGCTGCTGCGGGTCCATCGCCAGAGCCTCACGCGGGGAGATCCCGAAGAAGGCGGCGTCGAAGTCGCCCGCCTCGTCGAGGAAGCCGCCTCCCGAGGTGGGAAAGGCCGCGGCCGCCTCCCAGCCCCGGTCGGCGGGGAGCGGGCCGATGGCGTCCACCTCGTCGGCCAGGAGCCGCCACAGGTCCTCCGGGGTGCGCACGCCTCCCGGGAAGCGGCAGGCCATCGCGACGACGGCAAGGGGGTCTTCCGCGAGGTCCGCATCCCGTACGTCCACGGGAGGTCGGGCGTCGGCCTCGGCGTCGGTGCCGGTGAGGTCCGCGTGGATGCGGTGGGCAAGGTCGGTTCCGGTGGGATGGTCGAAGAGGGCGGTGACCGGCAGGTTCAGGCCGGTGGCCCGCACGAGGCGGTTGCGCAGTTCGACGGCCGTGATGGAGTCGAACCCGATCTCGCGCAGCGGGCGTTCGGGATCGACGCGTTCCGACGAGGCGTGGCCCAGGATCCGTGCCGCCTCCTGGCTGACGAGTTCGACGAGCAGCCTGCGGCCCTCCGCTCCCGGCAGGGCGGCCAGTCGCTCCTGCCAGGACTGCGTGTGTTCCTGTCGGCCACTTGCTTCCTGCGGCTCGGCCGTCACCGGTTCCAGCAGCGGGCTGGGCCGCGCGGACGTGAACACCGGGACGAACCGCGCCCAGTCCACGTCGGCCACCACGGCGTGGGTCTCGCCGGCGCCGAGGATCCGGCCGAGGGCGCCGAGCGCGACGGCGGGCGGCAGTCCGGTCAGGCCGTGGCGGCTCAGGCTGCGGCCCGCCTCGCCCGCAGCCATTCCGGTGTCCTGCCAGGGCCCCCAGGCGACGGAGGTCGCGGGCAGGCCGGCGGCCGTGCGGCGGGCGGCGAGCGCGTCGAGGTGCGCGTTGGCGGCGGCGTACGCGGCCTGGCCGCCGCTGCCCCAGGTACCGGCGATGGAGGAGAACAGCACGAACGCGTCGAGCGGTGTGTCGGCGAGCAGGTCGTGCAGGTGGTCGGCGCCGTCGGCCTTGGCGGCGAGTTCGGCGCGCAACTGTGCGGGGGTGCAGTGCTCGATGCGCGTGTCGGTGACGGTTCCGGCGGCGTGGAACACCGCGCGCGGTGTGCTGCCGTCCGCACGGAGGCGGTCGAGGAGCGTTCCGAGGCGGGAGCCGTCGGCGACGTCGCAGGCCTCGATCGTCACCCGGGTTCCCGACGCCTGGAGTTCCGCGCGGAGTTCGGCCGCTCCCGGGGCCCGCAGGCCGCGCCGTCCCGTCAGCACCAGATGCCGGGCACCCCGGGCTGCCAGCCAGCGGGCCACCTGAGCGCCTATCCCGCCGGTGCCGCCGGTGACGAGCACGGTCCCCTGCGGCGCCCAGGCGGGCGCGTCCACCGGGGCCGAGGGGACGATCCGGCGGCCGAGCGGACCGGTCTGCCGTACGGCGATCTGGTCCTCGGGACCGGCCTCGCCGCTCAGGCAGGCGCACAGCGTGCGGAGTGCGGCGGCGTCGGGACGCTCGGGAAGGTCGACGAGACCACCCCAGCGGTCAGGGTGTTCCAGCGCGGCGACCCGACCGAGGCCCCACAGCTGTGCCTGCTCGGGGTCGGGTGCCTCGGCCGGGCCGGTCGCCACCGCACCGGTTGTGATGCACCACAGCCGGGCCCGGCTGCCGTGGTCCGCGAGAGCCTGGAGCAGACGCACCGTCAGCGGGAGTCGCCCGGTGAGGGACACGACACCGGCGAGGCCGTCCGAAAGATTCTCGGCGAGTTCCGGCCCTGTGATGTCGGGTGCGGTACGCAGGACCGTCACCCGGGCGCCGTTCTCGCGGAGCGCGTGGCCGCAGGAGGCGAGGAGACCGTCGTCGCCGTCGTCGGGTGCGAGCAGCAGCCAGGTGCCGTCGAGGCGGGCCGCGGCACGGGTGGGCAGCGGCTGCCAGTCGACGCGGTAGTGGTGGCGGGCGGCCTCGGCCTCCTCCTCGTGCCGGGAGCGCCAGGCCGTCAACGCGGGCAGGACGTCGCTCAGGGGCGCTTGCTCCGTGAGGCCCAACGACTCGGCGACGGCCGGGGCGTCGGCGCCGCCGATCAGGTCCCACAGGGGGTCGGTGCCGCCGGACGGCGCGGGCTGCGGCCAGAACCGTTCGTGCTGGAAGGGGTAGGTGGGGAGGTCGACGTGCCGGGCGGACGTCGCGCCTTTGGCACCGGGCGACCAGTCCACGGCCACGCCCCTGACGTGGAGTCGGGCCAGGGCGTCCAGGACGGCGGGTCCCTCGGGGCGGTCCTTCGGCAGCAGCGGGATCGCCTCGCCGCCCGGAAGCGACTCGGTCAGCAGGGCGCAGAGAGCGCCGCCGGGCCCGGCCTCCAGGAAAGTCGTGGCGCCCGCGTCCGCCAGCGCCCGGACGCCGTCGAGGAAGCGCACGGTGCTCCGCACGTGCCGCACCCAGAAATCCGGGGACGCGAGTTCCTCCGCGGTGGCCGTCCTGCCGGTCAGGGTGGAGACCACGGGGATGCGGGGTTCGCCGTACGACAGTCCGGCGGCGACCTCGCGGAAGGCGTCGAGCATGCCGTCCATGCGGGGTGAGTGGAAGGCGTGGCTGACGGACAGGCGACGGGTCCGGCGGCCTTGGGCGCGGAAGGTGTCGGCCACGGCGAGGACGGCGTCCTCGTCACCGCTGAGCACCACGGACCGCGGCCCGTTCACTGCGGCGACGGCGACCGCGCCATCCAGGTGGGCCGCGACCTCGTCCTCGGCGGCCTCGACGGCCACCATCGCGCCCCCGTCGGGGAGTTGCTCCATCAGCGCGCCACGTGCGGCGACCAGGGCGCAGGCGTCGGGCAGGTCGAGTACTCCGGCGACGTGCGCGGCGGTCAGTTCGCCGACCGAGTGCCCGAGCAGCAGATCCGGCACGACGCCCCAGTGGCCGAGCAGCCGGAACAGGGCGACTTCCAGGGCGAACAGGGCCGGTTGGGTGTAGCGGGTGCGGTCCAGCAGGCACGCCTCACGGCTGCCCCGGGCGGCGAAGAGGAGGTCGCGCAGGGACACGTCGAGGTGCGGTGCGAACTGGGTGAGCACCTCGTCCAGGGCCTCGGCGAACACGGGCTCGTCCCGGTAGAGGCGGGCACCGGCGGCGGGCCGCTGGCTGCCCTGGCCGGGGAAGAGGAACGCGGTGCGGCCGGTTGCCACGGTGCCCGTGAGCAGTGCGGCGGCGGGTGCGCCGGCGGCCAGGGCATCGAGGGCGGCACGGGCCGCGGTCCGGTCGTCGGTGGTGAGGGCGGCGCGGTGGTCGAGGGCCGAGCGTCCGACGGCCAGGGCGCGGGCCACGTCGGGCAACGGGACGTCGGGGTGCGCGTCCAGGTGGGTGGCGAGCCGGGCCGCCTGGGCGCGGAGGGCGGCCGGGGTGCGTGCGGACAGCAGCAGCGGCAGGGATCGTACGGACTGGGGCCGTATGGACTGGAGTTGTACGGACTGAGGTCGTACGGACTGGGGCTGCCGGTCGGCCGGGCCGGTGGGCGCCTGTTCGACGATCACGTGGGCGTTGGTGCCGCTGATGCCGAACGAGGACACGCCCGCGCGTCGCGGCCGGTCGGTCTGCGGCCAGGGCGTCGCCTCGGTGAGCAGCCTCAGGCCCGCGGTGTCCCAGTCGACGTGGGGGCTGGGTTCCGCGGCGTGCAGGGTTGCGGGCAGGACGCCGTGGCGGAGGGCGAGGGCCATCTTGATGACCCCGGCGACACCCGCGGCGGCCTGGGTGTGACCGATGTTGGACTTGACCGAGCCGAGCCACACCGGCCTGCCGGCGCCCCTGCTCTCGCCGTACACCGTCTGCAGAGCCTGGGCCTCGATGGGATCGCCGAGCCGGGTGCCGGTGCCGTGTGCCTCCACCGCGTCGATGTCGTCGGGCGTGAGGCGGGCGTCGGCGAGCGCGGACCGGATCACGCGCTGCTGCGCCGGTCCGTTCGGGGCGGTCAGCCCGTTGCTGGCGCCGTCCTGGTTGACGGCGGTGCCGCGCAGTACGGCGAGGACGCGGTGGCCGTGGCGTTCGGCGTCGGACAGCCGCTCCAGCAGGAGCATGCCGACGCCCTCGGCCCAGCCGGTGCCGTCGGCGTCCGCGCCGAACGCCTTGCAACGGCCGTCCGGGGCCAGGCCGCGCTGCCGGCTGAACTCGACGAACAGCTTGGGTGTGGTCATGACGGTGACCCCGCCGGCCAGGGCCTGGGCGCACTCACCGCGCCGCAGGGCCTGGGCGGCCAGGTGCAGGGTGACCAGCGAGGAGGAGCACGCGGTGTCGACGGTGAGGGCGGGCCCGTCCAGGCCGAACGCATACGACACCCGGCCGGACATCACGCTGGCCGTGTTGCCGGTCAGGGCGTGTCCCTCGGACACGTCGGGGGCGCCGTCCAGGCGCAGCGCGTAGTCCTGGCCATTGGTGCCGACGTACACGCCGACGGGCCGGCCGCGCAGGGAGGCCGGGTCGATGCCCGCGTGCTCGACGGTCTCCCAGCAGGTCTCCAGCAGGAGCCGCTGCTGGGGGTCCATGGCCAGTGCCTCGCGCGGGGAGATGCCGAAGAACTCCGCGTCGAAGCCGCCGACGTCGGTGAGGAAGCCGCCGCTGCGGCTGTAGGTGGTGCCCGGCCGGTCCGGGTCGGGGTGGTAGAGCCGTGCCGTGTCCCAGCCGCGGTCGGCCGGCCAGTCGGCGATGACGTCACGCCCCTCGCGCAGCAACTCCCAGAAGGCTTCGGGGCCGTGGGCGCCGGGGAACCGGCAGCCGATGCCGATGACGGCGATCGGTTCGTCGTACACGTCCGCCGTACCGGTCCCGGTGGTGTGGTCGCCGGTGTCCGGCCCTGCGTCGCCGGGGGCGAGTTCGGAGAGCAGGTGGGCGACCAGGGACTGGGGCGTGGGGTGGTCGAACAGTACGGTCGCCGGCAGGCGCAGCCCGGTCGCGGCGCCGATCCGGTTGCGCAGTTCCACGGCGGTGAGCGAGTCGAAGCCGAGTTCGGCGAAGGCCCGGGATGCCGGGATGTCGGAGCCGGCCCGGTGGCGCAGGACGGCCGCCGCGTGGGTGCGGACGAGGTCGGTGACGTACCGGGCGCGCTCGCCGGCGGGCAGGGCGGCGAGTTCGCCGCGGACCGGGCGCTCCTGTGGAGCCGGGGCCGCCTCGGCGGTGCCGGAGTGCAGTGCGCTCAGCAGCGCGGTGCCGGGCAGCGCGACGGCCTGCTGGAAGCGGTCCCAGTCCACGTCGGCAACGACGGCGAGGTCGTCGCCGTTCGCCAGAGCGGCGGAGTAGGCCCTGACGGCGTCCTCGGGGTCCATCGCGGCGATGCCGAGGGACTTCAGGCGCTCGGCCGTCCCGGCCTCGACCAGGCCGCCGCCGGCCCAGGCGCCCCAGGCGATGGCCGTACCGGGCAAGCCGACCGCCCGGCGCTGTGCGACCAGTGCGTCGAGTGCTGCGTTGGCGGCGGCGTAGTTGCCCTGACCCGCACTGCCGAGGACGCCCATCAAGGAGGTGAAGACCACGAAGTCGGTGAGCTCCAGCGCGGCGGTGGCCTCGTGCAGGGCGCGTGCGGCGGTGACCTTGACCCGCATCAGCGTGGCGAGCCGGGCGGTGTCGAGGGTGTCGAGAGTGCCGTCGTCGAGGACTCCGGCGGCGTGGATCACGGTGGTCAGGGGCGACTCGGCGGGGATGTTGCCGAGCAGCGCCCGCAGGGCCGTGCCGTCGGCCACGTCGCAGGCGGCGATCGTCACCCGGGCGCCCAGCTCGGTGAGTTCGGCGTGCAGCGCGTCGGCTCCGGGGGCGGCCGGGCCGCGCCTGCTGACCAGCAGCAGGTGGTCGGCGCCGCGTGTGGCCAGGTCGCGGGCCACATGGGCGCCGACGCCGCCGGTTCCGCCGGTGACGAGCACGGTGCCGTGCGGAGCCGGGCTCCGCGTGACCTCATGGCGCCCCGTCACGGGCAGGATCCGCCGCCCGAACACACCGGAGGACCGCACTGCGACCTGGTCCTCGTCCTTCACCCGGGCCAGCACCGCGCAGAGCCGGCCGGCGGACCGTTCGTCCACCTCGGCGGGCAGGTCGACGAGTCCGCCCCACTGGTCCGGGCGTTCCAGGGCTACGGTCCGTCCGAGCCCGGCGACGGCGGCCTGCGCCCACGCGCCGGGCAGCTCGCCGCCGCCGACGGCGACCAGACCGCGCGTCGCGCACCACAGGGGCGCCGCGATGCCGCTGTCGCCGAGCGCCTGGACCAGGACGAGGGTGAGCGCCAGGCCGCCCGGCACGTCCGGGTGGGCCGGGTGCGGGCGCTCCTCGTCGGCGAGCAGCGACAGCACTCCGGCGACCGGGCCGTCGGCCACGGCGGCGCGCAGAGCCTCGCTGAGGAAGGCACGGTCGTCTTCCGGGCCGGACGCGGTGACGACGGCCGGGTCGGCGCCGGCGGCGGCCAGTGCGTCGACCACGTCCTGGCCGCCGGTGTTCTGAGGACGTACGACGATCCAGCGCCCGGGGAGGGTGGCCGATGCGGCGAGGGAGAGGGGCCGCCATCCGATGCGGTGCCGCAGTGCGTCGGCACGCCGCTCGCGCAGCCGCCGCTCCCGCCAGGCGGACAGCGCGGGCAGGACTTCACCGGCGGCGTCGGGGGCCACGCCGAGGGAGTGGGCGACGGTCCCGGGGTCCGCGCCCTCGATCTCCTGCCACAGCCCGGCGTCGGCCGAATCGGCGGCGGGGCCGGGGTCCGCGGCGGTGGGCGGGTTGAGCCAGTAACGGCTGCGCTGGAAGGGATAGGTGGGGACCTCGACCGTGCGGGCCCCGGTGCCGTCGAACAGGGGCTGCCAGTCGACGGGGACGCCGTGGACGAAGGCCTCCGCCAGCGACCGCACGACGCGCTGCATGCCGCCCTCGCCGCGCCGCAGGGTGCCGAGTGCGACGCCGCCGGTGTCCTGGACGGTCTCCGAGACGCCCATGGTGAGCACCGGATGCGGGCTGACCTCGACGAACGCGGTGAACTCCGAGTCGGCCAGGGCACGTACGGCGGGTTCAAAACCGACGGTCTCGCGCAGGTTGCGGTACCAGTAGTCCGCGTCCATGCCCTCCGTGTCGAGCCATCCGCCGTCGGCGACCGTGGAGTACATGGGGATACGGCTCCTGGCGGGCCGCAGACCGGCCAGCGCGCCGAGCAGCTCCTCGCGGATCTCCTCGACGTGGTCGGAGTGGGAGGCGTAGTCGACGTCGATACGCCGGGCGCGCACGTTCCTGGCCTCGCAGTCGGCGAGCAGGGCGTCGAGGGTGGCCGGGTCGCCGGAGACGACGGCGGCCGTCGGGGCGTTGAGAGCGGCGAGCGAGAGTCCCGGGCGTTCCGCGACGAGTTCGCGCACCTGGTCGGGCGGCAGGGCGAGGGAGACCATGCCGCCGCGTCCGGCCAGCGCACCCAATGCCCGGCTGCGCAGCGCGACGACCCGTGCCCCGTCCTCCAACGACAGCGCACCCGCCACCACCGCGGCCGCGATCTCCCCCTGACTGTGCCCCACCACCGCATCGGGAACGACCCCGAACGACCGCCACACCTGCGCCAACGACACCATCACCGCGAACAGAGCAGGCTGAACGGCGTCCACGCCCTCCCAAGCCCGACCCGACCGCACCGCCTCCGTCAACGACCACTCCACGAACGGCGCCAACGCCGCCTCACACTCACCCATCCGCGCCGCGAACACCGGCGACGAATCCAGCAACTCGGCCGCCATCCCCGCCCACTGCGACCCCTGCCCCGGGAAGACGAAGGCGACCGAGCCGGTGACAGCCGCCTCGCCCTCGGCCACGTCCGGGCTGGGTGAGCCTGCGGCCAGCGCGGTGAGCGCGTCCTGGATCGTCTGCCGGTCGGTTCCGCACACGACGGCACGCCGATCGAAGAGGGGGCGTGTGGTCAGCAGGGAGAAGCCCAGGTCACGCACGGCGTTGCCGGGCTCCCGGAGGAAGGGGAGGAGACGGCTCGCCTGGTCGCGCAGCGCTTGCGGCGTGCGGGCGGAGAGCACGAGCGGCACAGGACGGTCGTCCGGGGCGACGAGTTCGGGGGAATCACCGGGAGAGGCCTCTTCGACAGAGGCATCTTCGAGAGGGGCTTCTTCGAGAGGGGCTTCTTCGAGGATGACGTGGGCGTTGGTGCCGCTGATCCCGAACGAGGACACACCCGCACGACGCGGCCGCCCGGCACCGGCCGGCCACTCACGCGC